>DUIO01000119.1 GCA_013330315.1 Methanosarcina sp.
TAAAAAATATAATTTAGAAGAATAGGAGAGAATATATAAAACATAGGGGAGCAATAGATAAAATATAAAAGAGAATGAATAAAAAGATAGGAGGAATAGGCAAAATTCAGGAGTAATAGTATTTTAAATATGTAAGAGAGAGTTTAAAATATTAGAGAGAGAATGTTNNCAAAGGTTGCAATGGCTTCAAATATTTTGCTGACCTGTTTGAAGTTTTTTGCGGGAGTAGCTGGCAATAGTTCGGCAATGATTGCCGATGCTGCTCATTCGACATCAGATTTTATGACCGATATTGCAGTAATAGCAGGTTTGAAGGTTGCCAGAAAGCCCGGGGACAGTACGCATAATTACGGGCACGGGAAGATAGAGACCCTATCTGCTGCGTTTATAGGGCTTGTACTCATTGCAGTGGCTCTGGGAATTTTTCTGGGCGGGCTCCAGAAGGTCATTGCTTTTTTCCAGGGAGAAATTCTGCCGTCTCCCAGCAGAATCGCTCTTGCTGCGGCAATCCTTTCAATTGTAACAAAAGAATCGATGTACCGTTACACGATGGTATATGCCCGGAAACTGAAAAGTGATGCTCTTACTGCAAATGCCTGGCACCACCGGTCAGATGCTTTTTCTTCCATAGGGACCATGATAGGGATTGGGAGCGCAATCCTTCTTGGAGGCAAATGGGTAGTGTTTGACCCACTAGCTGCCGTTATATTAAGTTTCTTCATTTTCAAGGTAGCATTTGAAATCTCATATAAGAACGTGAACGAACTGTTAGAAGCATCGTTGGATTCGGCAACTTATAGGAATATTGAGGAGATTTTAAGATCTACGGACGGTGTACTGGGTTTTCATGAACTTAAGACCCGGAAGATAGGAAATGCAATGGCTGCAGATGTCCATATTGAAGTAGACAGGAACCTGAATATTGTGGATGCACATGAGATTTCAGTGAATGTTGAAAACAGGTTAAAAGAAGTTTGCGGCAGGAATGGCTACTTTTCAATCCACTTAGAGCCCTGTTCAGACCCTGAAGCTAATTTCGGGAATAAAAAGATAAAATAAAAAACAGGGCCTCACTTAAACTTGAAGATTCAAATTGAATATGTCAGGCCTCGATGCCGTTGATTGTTTTTATCCCTTTTATGAACTCAGTCCCCTGATTTCGATTAAATTTTATACAGCCGTCTATCTGTTCAACAAGAATATTTACAAGCTGGAGTCCGAGGTAATCGGTGTTTTTATATCCATTTTTTCAGGAATACCTCTGCTATTATCCGCAGCCTTCAGTATAATAATCAGAGTCCTTTTTACAGTCCATATCCTTGCCCAAGTGGCCTGTTTTCGGAGCAGATTTTCGACTGCATTCCGGTAAATTTCAGAATCCTGCCATCAAAAGGCAGGGTTTTCAGACCTCTGTATAAAACTAAGCTTGCTCCAAATTAATTATATGGAGTTTATAAATTTACAGCATACATTAGACAAATATATGCTAGATTACCCTTTCTGTAAGGCCAACAGGCAAAGGATTAAACAGCAAAATAGGAGCCCGAAAATCCACGCAGTGATGCAGTATCTGAAAACTGCTTTCGTTTTTGAGGTCCAGGCGGTAAGGAACAATTTAGAAGGGCAGAATTAAGCAGGTTCTGTTTGCACAATATAAAAGTTGGAAAAATATGCAGTCAGAAAAACACGCTGTTAAAGCCATTAATAACTTAAATAAATAGACAAATATTAAATTGGGGAAATTATGACACACGAAATAAGAATGGGAGAAATAATCCAGGACTTCCGGCTAAAGGACCAGAAAAGGGAGGAAATGCATCTCTATGACCTGAAAGGAAAGAAGGTGTTCCTCTCCTTTCATCCCCTTGCCTGGACACAGGTCTGCGCGCAGCAAATGAAATCGCTTGAAGAAAACTATGAGGCTTTTACCGAACTGAACACGGCACCTCTTGGCATAAGCGTGGACCCGATGCCTTCAAAAAAAGCCTGGGCAAGGGAACTTGGAATCACTCATGTCAAACTCCTTTCGGATTTCTGGCCTCACGGAGAAGTTGCCAGAGCGTACGGAATATTCAAAGAAAAAGAAGGGGTCTCGGAAAGGGCGAATATAATTATTGACGAAGATCAGAAAGTGATATTCTTCAAGAAATATCCGGGTCATGAGCTTCCTGACATACAGGAAATCATAAAAATCTTGAAAAAACATCCAGATCCTGAAAAACATATGTAAGCATGTCAAAAAATATTCATTATGACTAAAGCGAAACTTCTCAAAAAATGATGGACCTGCTTAGACATTAAAGGAGGTTTGGGGCTTTAGATATCCAAGCTGGTCTATATTATAGAAGGAGTTACTTGTTAAAAAACTTTTCGATTACTGTAATAAAAAAGAGATTATGTCTCACCAATTTAATATATTCAATAGATAATATAAAAGTGGCCCTCAAACTCCTTTACTTTATAAACACTTTAATTACAATTTATACCTCAGAGGAGTCTTCAAAGAACAGGTAATACAGTAAAGAATACCACGAAAAGTGCGAGCTGATAATCGGAATTAACAATTGATAAAAAGTAAGGGTCTGGATTTTGTTGATGCAGACTGCAGATAACGGTGGCGATAGTTATGCCTTTGGCGATAGTTGTGCCTTTATCCTTTTTGAGTCTGTTTTACTTAACCAGTTGAATAGAGAAAATATAGGGATGCAGGCCGACTTAGTAACTGAAATAAGCGGATCGATAATGATCGAATAAATTGTTAGCTACCTGAAGCTGCTGACGTCCTGATGGAATCAAAACAAAAGAAAACCTTATCCAGTTTAATACCACTGAATTCATGGAACAGCAATGCTTAGATCCAATAGATCATCGGGATACGCGTTTATTTCTATATGTAAGATAGCTAAATCGCTTAAATTCCCAGGGACAACCAGAGTCTCTGTAATATTGTTATCTAATGTAACTTCGATATATGTCCCCGCTACCACTCCAACTGGATAATAATTTTCTATTTTTTCTCCAGGATCTAAAATATATGATTCATTAAGTATGGAGGTGTTTTTTGAGTCAAATAATTTCGCAGTAACTTCATGGCTTGTATTGCCTTTATTATCTATAATTAAATAAGTATTGTTTTCTGTTTTGTCGGGAAGAAGGCTGTTTCTAATTAGAGAAGGTAAAACAATGATGCCTACTAACAAAAGGAATATGCCTACAGATATGACTAAAAATTTTCTTTTTGACATTTTACCCCTTAATTCAAATGAATCAATCCAGTAGGCTATACCTTGAAACAGCGGAGATTCAGATCATAAACGCTTGACGATCAGAGACGATAAAACCCCTAAAATGACCATTATTGAAGTAAAGCCAGGCGATTTATTGGTTGCTTCATTACCTACGGCCTCTTCATCTTCAATTGGCACTTCTCCCCACATAAAAACTACTGGTACGTCACTGATACCTTCCTGTTCACAGTGTTCATCTATTACTTGATATATTTCATCAATTAATGATACATTTATTTTTTCGGGAGTATTTTTATCGAATTCTACATACAAATACCCCCCCATTCCACTGGGACCATAGCCCACTACGGGGCCACCATTTGCTTGCATATAGGGGTCCATTTTAGATGGGAGATCACTAAAACTAGAACAGCAAGTAAGTGAATTAATCCATTCCCGCTTTTCTTCTTCTCCCTCTCCTATTTCAGGCATTGTTCCCCGAGCAGCTATGAATTGCGGGTTTTTTTTAATCTCTTCAAAAAGCTCAGGGCCATAGTCAGGTAACTGTTTATCATCGGCACTTGCAGAACCAGAGGATAAAACTAAAACAAATATCATAAGCACCAGCCATTTGCCAATATTTCTTCTTTTGAGCATTTAAGTCAGACCTTCACTATATTATATAGGTTCATCTACAAATTTTGTCTTAATCACGCCCAGTAACTCTTGCAACTCCACGAGTGCTTCCTTTTTCAGGAATTATAGACAAAGTTCTTAGAACTTCTTCCTGAAATGTATCGAGTCCAAAAAATGCAGCACCTCTTGTTTCACTAAAGCAACAATTACAGGTTTTGTATAATAAGTGCATGGTTATTTTTACCATACATTTCTTAAGACTTTATTCCCTTGATTTTGTATCCATAATCAGGGAAATCATTCACGGAGGTGGCCACAATTTTAGGAAGATATGAATCCCCCATGTGCACACGCACAGGGGGTTCATTGAAATTCTCATTATTTTGTCGGCAGAACACAAGTTAGACAGTTAGAGGCTCTACTCCTAAATCAGAAATAACTCCACTTATTGGAGAGAAATATGTGTAGCTACTCTCACTTCCCCAATGTACGCCTACAATTTTAACTCCTCCCGAAGTTAGTTTATATACTGGTGCACCACTATCTCCTTCATCTGATTCGTAGTCCGCTTTAAACTGACGAGAAAGAGTGCCAAAAGTAGGACTGCTCTTCTGTATATATGCCTCTATAACATCGCCAGTCTGTTTACCACTGGTTATTCCTGACATATAAACTGTTGAGCCTACACTTGTGTCATTATAATTAGTAACATCTTTCAATATATTGGTATCCGTATGATAAATTTCAGATGTAACGTCAGTAGTTTCTACCCATGCAGCATCTGCATAAGTACCTCCAATATCCTCTACTTCTCCTACTTTCCTCAGGAGATTAGGTTGGTAGATCGATGCACCAACACCACCACCATTGACAGCAGCGTGTCCAGACATCACAAACCCTTTTGTGCCACTACTATCCTCCGCAGCAAATGATAACGTTGACCCTGTATTAATTAGCCTTACTATTTTTATTCCTCCAATCAACGGTGTCCATGTAGAAGTGCGTGAGTCTTCTTGGGGAATACTTGCAGTTCTGAACACGACAGGAACATCAGATAATTCTGCGTATTTCCCATTACTATTAATTATTGTATACAGTTCATCCATTGTAGATTCATCAATTTTATCGCGTAATTCTTCATCGAATTCTACGAATATGTATCCATCAACGCTGTAACCAAAACCAATTAAAGAACCATCATTTGCTCGCATGTAAGGACTAATTTCATTTTCGGAACTTAGAATACAGGTTTCTATTACGTGTAACCATTCCCATTTTTTTTCTTCCTGACTAATTTCAGGCATCACTCCTCGAGTTTCAATCACATTTGAGTCATCTTTAAGTTCCGCAAAAATACTCGGACCATAGTC
>DUIO01000219.1 GCA_013330315.1 Methanosarcina sp.
TATTTTTTGAGTTTTACTTTTACGTTTACTTTTACGTTTACTTATTTGCTAAATCTTTATTTTCTTCAAACTTTATATTATAAGTTTGTTCAAATTCCATAAATTCCATAAATTCTATAAATTCTATAAATATTATATTAATACTGTATTCAGTTTTCTTTAATCAGTTGTCTCCTGTTATCCTTTAAACCGTTCTTTATCTTCAAGTTTTCCTTTTTGTCTCTGGTTGCCATAAAAACTTCACCCTAACTGAGTAAATTTTTTAATAAGTAAAGATCATTTACACTTACATGAAAAAATTTATTTCCAATACTGCAGCCGCAGATACGATTCCCCTTAAGCTTGTAGTGTATCTTGCACTCCTTGCTGCAGTAGTTTTCCTTCTGGCTCAGGCATGGAGTATGGCATTGCCTGTCCTTCAGGATGCGAAAATAAAAAATCAGATAGAAACCGCTTCCCTTTCTCTTCTTTCAATTCAAGAAGGATATTCCCGGGACCCCGCAGATAAATACAGCCCTGACGGAAGCATGTGCACCCTGACTTTTTCCCTTCCGCCTTCTCTCAGATACATCAGTTTCGGAGTTGACCCGGATCAGGAATGCAACGGCAACCTGACCGATTCAGAATGGGTCCCAGAAAATAATACCCTTATTTACCAGTATAAAAACGGAGTTAAAAAAAGAGTATTTCTTGAAGGGAAACCAGTCCATTTCACAAAAGGCGTACAGAATTCGGAAAACGTATGGATTCCAGCAGGAAGCCAGAGAAGCAATGAAGAGATTGTGGTTCTTGAAAACACGGCAGTGATTATAGAATATCCTGTTTCAGGTGAATTCCTTTTTGAAATGGTCAGCTACAATGGTACAAGATACACAATGTCCAGGTTCTGAAAGTGAAGAAATATAAGATAAAAAATCAGTCTTCAGAAATCAGCAATGCTCTTGCCGGAGCACCGTCACACCCTTCAACTTTCAGAGGCAGGCACACGAAAAAGTAAATCCCGGCTTCTACTGAACTCAGGTCGAGGCATTCCACGATATTCACATTGCTTAAAAGCAGTATATGGTGGGAAGGCAGGTCTTCTGAAGAAAAGCTGTCAACGGAAAAGCTGTCAATTCCTACTGTTTTGAATCCGTTCCTGACAATCCAATCTGCTGCGCCAGAGTCAAGATAAACGGAATTTTCAGGGAACTCTTCAGTTTTATTTCTTTTGTCGCTTTCTATTGCTTGAAAATCGGAAGTTTTGGATCTAATTTCATTCTCGGAAGTGGACTTTGTTTTGAGGAGTAGTATAGAAACACTTTCATCAATTTTGAAGTCATTAAAAACCTTATCAAGGATCGAAGCTGTCAATACACCATTTCTTAAAGAAAAATCCAGGACAACCGCCCAACCCATAAGATTTTCAAGATTTAAATTGTCAATAGTGGGTCCATCTTTCAAAATATGAGAAGACGCATCAACATGTGTGCCCGTATGGCTTCCTAAAGTCAGCCTGGATACTGCACACCCATCTTTTTCAAGAGTACAGACGCTTTCAATTGAAGGTTCGGGGTCTCCGGGAAAAATAGGAGTAATAGGAGAAATAGGGACTGTAATATCCAGAATTCTTCCCTTAAATGGCATTTCCTTCGGTGAAAGCATCTTTTTCCAACCTTTTTATGATATTTCTGGTTACTTATTGAGTTCCGGCTTCGTTTTGATATTACTTTAAATTTTGGCATTATTTCAAATATATCTAGTTATTTTAAATTCATACAGTTTTTGTATGGTTTTTTGAATTTGTCTTTTCAAGTTTTATTGTCAAATCAGTCCATATAAATGATAGATCTGTTAGTACATTCGTCTATGCATTTCATGCAAAGATTGCATTTTTCAGGATCAATTTTCGCAAGCTCGTTTTCCTCATAAATAGCACCCATAGGACATACATCTTTACATTTTCCGCATCTTTTGCATCCGAAAACTACAACGTACCCGTTTGTCTCTGACATCAATGAACCTTTGGAATCTGATAGATATATTAATTTCTGAATCAAATTTATGAGTCAGACCGGAAAAAATCCTTTTCATTGAATTCCTTTTTCAGCAAATGGGAGCAGTAAAGGTAAACAAGCCTTATATAGGACAAGCGAATATGCAATCTCAGGTATGGAAAAGTTCACTGAGGACAAAACAGGCTCTTTTTGCAGCTACCTTTCAGAAGGCTGCAGGCTTTGCCAGCAGGGCGCTAAGATGGTGCTCTTTGTAACCGGGCTCTGCCCGAAAAGCTGTTTTTACTGCCCACTTTCTGATGGAAGGCGGGGAAAGGACCTGGTTTTTGCAAATGAGAGACCTGTAGAAGGCAATGAAGACCTGCTCAAAGAAGCTGAGCTCATGGATGCTCTGGGGACAGGGATTACCGGCGGAGAACCTTTACTTAAGGTAGAGCGAGTCCTGTATTATATCCGGCTACTTAAGGCTTCTTTTGGGAAAAATCATCATATTCACCTTTATACTTCTCTTGCTCCGGATAGGGAAACCCTTGAAAAACTGGCTGACGCTGGTCTTGATGAGATCCGATTCCATCCACCACAGGAGATCTGGGGAGAGCTCAGGCATAGCCCTTACGCGGATGCACTTCAAAACGCAAAAGATCTGGGAATGGAAGTCGGAATCGAAGTGCCCTCTCTTGAAGGCGTTGAAAAGGTTGCAGCTTTTGCAGAGGAAACGGAAACTTTTCTCAACCTGAATGAACTGGAGTTTTCGGATAATAATTCTAAAGCGCTCCTGGAAAACGGATTTTTCCTGGAGTCAGACACCTCTTGCGCTGCTGCCGGTTCCTGTGAATATGCTCAAAATGCTTTCCGTGCTTGCAAAAGAGTGCATTTCTGTTCTTCAACCTACAAGGACGCCGTCCAGCTGCGCAAAAGGTTCCAGAGAATTGCAAAAAATACAGCAAGGGAATTTGACGAGATCACAGAAGACG
>DUIO01000009.1 GCA_013330315.1 Methanosarcina sp.
CTCTTGTAAAAGACAGGAAAATCAGGAAAGAAGCCTTTGGTGTTTACGGTCTCCGAAAACTTGGTTTTGTGCCTCTTAAGTTTTATATGGGGTGGGGCTTTTGATCCTTCCGGACATTAATTTTCTTGACAATACCCTTTACTCCACCTCACAAGGCGCGGTTAGCCCAGGAGACATTATAAAGTTTATAGCCATTCTTTCGTTTTCAATCATCTTTTCCAGGATTCTCACAATTTACCTGCGTAGATCCCTTAAGGATAGGGTCAGCAAGGACGTTGGAGAGCCTATCCTCAAGCTCCTTTATTATGGTACTCTTATCGTGGTTTTCATTTCGATACTTCCCTTAGTAGGGCTTGATCCGTCCGGGCTCATGCTCGCAGGAGGAGTTGCAGGTATCGTCATCGGTTTTGCAAGCCAGAATATCGTCGGAAACCTTGTATCGGGCTGTTTCCTTATGTTTGAAAGGCCCATAAAAATAGGGGACCAGGTAGAAATTAACGGAATAGCCGGTTACGTTACCGATATCCGAATAATTTCCACCCTCATCCGTACCTATGACGGGCTCCTCGTCCGCCTGCCAAACCAGCAGGTCTTTACCACAAATATTACAAATATTGTGGGGCACCCGGTCAGAAGGTTCGAATATACGGTTGGAATCCGTTACAGTGACGATGCCAATTCTGCAATCTGGCTTATCAAGGACCTTATAGACAAAGAGCCCTTCGCCCTCCTGAGTCCGTCTCCTTCCGTGTTCGTAAATGATCTGGGAGACAGCTCTGTGAAGATAGCCGTAAGGATCTGGGCTCCTGTAAGTGAATGGTTCGGGCTGAAAACGAGGCTTCTATGGAATATTAAAAAGACCCTTGAAGAAAATGGTATAGAAATCGCCTTCCCACAGCGCGTACTTTACATTAAATCGGAGCAGGAAAAAAAGCAGCAGTTAATCGGAGAGCTGAAAGAAAAGAAATTTGAAGAAAATGAGCCTGTATTAAACTTTGAAGAAAGGGTATTAAATTGAGCAAGAATGGAAAATATTAGAGCCAGAATAAAAGGTGATTAAGTCGAGCGACTAAAGAAGAAAGCAGGGCCTTTAGTAAGGATTTCCAGATTACTTTTTATGTTCTGAGCCTCTTTTCTTTTTGCTCTTTCTTTTTACCCTCTTTTACTTCCTCTTTTTCCGTTTGCATTTTGCTTTATTATTTTCCTTTTTTATCCATTGTTTTCTTTTTTTACCCATTATTTTCTTTTTTTATCCATTATTTTCTTTTTTATTTCCTGCCTTCAAGCGCGTCCCTGACAGGTTTAATCGTAAGGGCACCGGGTGTCCCTTTCATACTGTGAGGCGGCCAGCTGCCTGATTTTATTTCTTCCGAGTTTTCATCGTGTTCATCTTCAAGGAGCAGGATTACGCCGATTCCAGCGGGGATATCGTCAACCATCTGCACTCCGCATGAGCTGAGTTCTTTCAGGGCTTTTTCCCCTATTTCCGGCTCAAAAGGAGCAGTGCAGCCTTTTACGACGTTTGTCCGATAACCCCTCTCAAGAAAGCCAAGGGCATTCCGGTAGATACAGACCTCATCAACCAGGCCTGTCATATATATTTCATCAATTCCAAGTTCTACTATCTTCAGTTCAAGTTCCGGATTCATGAAAGCATCATAATGATCTTTCGAAAGCCTGAAAAGAGAGACCGTCCCGCCGCTGACTATTTTTCTTACTAGAGCTGCAATAGGCTCGATAATTGTCTTCGCAAGCGGAGCTACAAGCTTGCCTTCGTACTCTTCTCTTTCGTGTTCGTATTTCTCGAATACGAAGTCATTGGTCATATCCATAATTATCAAAGCTTTCAATCTTTCACCTTTTTTAGTCAGCTTTTTTATTCAGCTTTCGTCATTCGGCTTTTTTCTCCGGCTCTTTCTCTTTCAGCCTTTTACTCAGTCTTACTCACTTTCTACGATTCCTCACTTACCCGCCCGCAACCGGGGGGATAAGGACAACAAGGTCCCCTTCTTTCAGTTCTGTTCCGGGACCCTGAAGGAAGTCAACATCCCTGCCGTTAACAAGAAACCTGATTTTGGGGTTCTCATCTTCAAATGGTTTCCCTGCTGCTTCTTTAAATTCCGCTCCGAAATGGAATTCCAGAAATTCAAGCAGGTCTCTTACAGTACCCCCGGGACTCAGTTCAAACTGGAGTTCGTGAGCCCCGGCTATCTCGCGGATTGAGGCAAGAAATTTCACATTTATTTTCATTATTCCAGTGTTCTCCATCAGGCAATCCCGAGTTCCCTCAGCTTTTCTTTCGTGGGCACTCCATCAACCCAGCCTCTGAGTTTATAGTACTCATCAATCATGTCAGGCACGTGAGAGATCTGCCCTTCGGAAGGTCCTGAAGGAGTGGGTTCTTCTGTAAGGCGCTTTGGAAGGACATCCTGAAGCCTGTTAAACCCATACCTGTTGTTCATTACGCGCTCAAGGTTTGTGATCCTCTCTCCTATCTTGAGCAGTTTTTCAGGATCAAGATCCATACCTGTTATAGCCTGAAGCATTCCTGCATATTGAGGAAGCCCAATGGCAAAGCTCGTAAAAAGGCAGACAACACTTGAATTGATTGCAGAAACCATATCCTGCATCAGGATAGTCCATGCAGGCTTTCCTTCTGTTGAATACGGGTCCAGCTTTTTAGGGATCCCCAGAATTTCAGCCGGAATCGTGTATCTNNGTGGTCTCCTCCTCTGTTCGCGGTTGCGTATTCAAGCCCTATTCCCTGAATCGGGCGCGGGTCATAAGCCGGCAGTTCCATACCCTTAACGTTTATTGAATATTCCGGAGCCTGATATTTTTCCGCAAGCTTTTTCGAGCCAAGTGCAAGATCAGCTCCGAACCCTGCTTTGTATGCTGTCCTCCAGACACACTCAACCATTGCTGCGGGGTCTCCGAATCTCAGGTTCAGACCCAGCAACTTTTCTTCTGGAATCTTTTCTTTCTCGACAAGCTCCATGGCACAGGCTATTGTCCCTCCCATGGAAATGGTATCTATACCGAACTCGTTACAGAAGTGATTGGCTTTTATAACGGCGTCAAGCTCTTTTACACCGCAATTGGAGCCCAGGGCAAAAATAGTCTCATATTCCGGACC
>DUIO01000129.1 GCA_013330315.1 Methanosarcina sp.
TCTTCGGCGTGCACGTATGAGATCTCCTTGAGCTTCAGGGCTCCTTCCAGTGCTATCGGGTAGTTCAGGTGCCTTCCGAGGAAGAAATAGCTTTTTGAGCGGGCAAAGTCCTCAGCGCATTCCTTTATTGCTTCTTTCTGATTGAGGATCTGCTGGATTTCTCCCGGGACTTTCCGGAGTTCCGTAATGAAGCTCTTTACATAATCAGGGCTCAGCCTGCCTCTTACAAGAGCGAACTTTACAGCAAGGAGATAAAGAAGGATGAGCTGGGTGCTGAATGTCTTTGTAGCAGCGACTCCTATTTCTGGACCTGCCCGCGTATAGAGCACGCTGTTTGCTTCTCTTGTAATCGTGCTTCCCACAACGTTCGTAATTGCAAGTGTGGGACAGTTATAAGACATAATTTCTCTTACGGCTGCAAGGGTGTCTGCAGTTTCTCCCGACTGAGTAATTGCAATAGCAAGAGTCCCTTCGTGCATAACAGGGTTCCTGTACCTGTACTCAGAGCAGATATCAATATCACAATGAATTCCTGCTAGCTGTTCAAACAGGTATTTTCCGAGCAGGCCTGCATGCCATGAGGTTCCGCAGGCAAGAATCTGTACCCTTGCGAGCTTCTTTATTTCATCCTCGCTCAAATTTAGTTCTTTTAAGTATATGGCTCCTTCAAGCTCTGAGACCTTGCCTGCAAGAGTATTGTGTATTGCAGTAACCTGCTCGTGAATCTCTTTTAGCATGAAGTGTTCGTAGCCTGCTTTTTCCGCAGCCTCAAAGTCCCATTCGATTTTTTCTATCTTCTTATTTACAGGGTTTCCTTCCCTGTTAAATACTTCAACACCTGCAGGGGTAAGGACTGCTGTTTCGTAATCATCCACAAAGATAACGTCTCTTGTATAGTTTAGAAAAGCAGTTACATCGGATGCAGCAAAGTTTTCGCCCTTTCCGAGCCCTATAACAAGAGGGCTGTCTTTTCGGGCAAGCACGAGTTTTCCCTGCTCATCGGCAGAGATTATTGCAAGAGCATAAGACCCTTCAATCTCTTTTAACGCTGCTCTGAGCCCGGTAAGAAGTTCACATTGAGCTTTCTTTCCTTCCGGGCTTCCATAGATGTGCTTATGCAGGAGATGTGCAACTACTTCTGTGTCTGTTTCGGACTTAAATTCGTAGCCTTCTCCGATAAGCCGCTCTTTTAATGCCATATAATTTTCGATAATCCCGTTGTGTACCAGCGAAATTTTTCCGGGATTTACCCCTGAATTATGCGGGTGGGCATTTTCCGTACTTGGGCGTCCGTGGGTTGCCCAGCGGGTGTGCCCTATTCCGACAGTTCCTGCAAGGTTTTTCGGGATTTCGGATTCAAGATTTATGATTTTTCCTACTGCTTTATAAGTCTCAATCCCACTGCCAAGAACAGTAATCCCTGCGGAGTCGTATCCTCTGTATTCAAGTTTTTTAAGAGATTCTATAAGGACAGGTGCAGCAGCATTTCGCCCTGCGTATCCGACAATTCCACACATTTTTTTATCTCCTTTTTAAGAGCTTAGAGAACTACCGAATCACTTGGCAAGTCTCTGTAAATGGTGTTTATAGATTCCACCTGACAGTTGACAGCAATCATTACTCCGGCTTTTACAAGCACCCTGCCTCCTATCCGGTTATCATCCCCAAGTATAGTGCCGAGTTTTGGGGCTTTATGGATCTTACAATTAATGTTTATCTCGAGGTTTTCCTTTTCTTCTGCAGTAAAACCGGGACCAAGGGTGTTATTGCTTCCTATTATTGAGTTTGAGATCTGTCCGTGGGAAGAAATCCTGCAGTCGTTCATTATAATACTGTTCTGAATTTCGGTAAAAGACCTTATGGACACATTGTTCCCTATGGTCGTAGAGGGCAAAATTACTACGTTAGGTCCTATATCACAGTTTTCCCCAATTACTACAGGACCTACAATATAGGTTCACGAGCGAATTCTCGTGTTTTTCCCGATAGCAACCTTTCCGCGCGTTATTACTCCTTCTTCAAGTTCTCCTTCCTGCTTCAGGTTTCTTGAGGAGTTTAATACAATTGAGTTTGCTCTCAGGAGGTCCCAGGCATGGACCGCATCCAGCCACTTCGATTCTGTCGGGATTGAAGTAACCACTTTCCCCTCATCAATCATAAGCTGGAGAGTATCGGTTATTGCATATTCTCCATTTTCGGATATCGGAGTCTTTTCAATGGTCTCGAATATCTGTGGCGTAAAAATATAGATTCCCGTATTTACAAGACGGCTTAAGCCTCCTGGCCTTTTTTCCAGAATCTGGGTAATTCTTTTCTTCTCTTTGATTACTACTCCATAACCTGCCGTATCTTCCATTCTTACAGTCAGAAGGCTTGCATCGCCTTCATAGTTGTTAAGTAGATCAGCTATGGTTTTTGGTTCTACCAGGTTATCCCCATTAAGGACAAGGAACTCGGAGTCCTCTGGACTTATCAGTTTTTTTGCCTGCTCGATTGCGTGTGCTGTTCCGAGCTGGGATTTTTGCTCCACATATGTTATATTGACCCCAAAATTCAGTCCGTCTTCAAAATAGTTCATTATCCGCTCTTTTTCATACCCGACAACCAGGATAATTTCAGTGATTCCGTTTTTCTCAAGCGAAGATATGACATGTTCCAGTATGGGCCTGTTTGCTACAGGCAGCATTACTTTAGAACGAGTAAGAGTAAGAGGCCTGCAGCGCAGTCCTTCCCCTGCTGCGAGGATAATAGCTTTCATACAGTTAAAGAACATTTTTTAGAATTTATACATTCCCTTCAAAACCTGATTGATAAATATATAGTCATGTGTTTATAATAAAAGAATGTTCAAAGACACTCTATAAAATATACTAGTGATTATCTGATCCATAATGAGAGAAAAATATATATAAGAAGTACTTTTACTTCTTTTAAAAATTGAACTAAGTTGGGATGTCGGATTTAAGACCGGGATGCAAGTTTACCGGTAGAATATGAATAGTCCTGCCACATAAGCGAGATATGCCACGAGAATAATGCCCCCTTCCCATCTTTCCAGCTTTTTTCCGGTAATTCCGAAGACTATAAGGGCAAGAGATATCAGGAACATGAAAGGGAAGTCGTATCCTGCAAGCTGTTCCGAAACAGGCAGTACCCTGATCTGCGATGAAGCTCCGAGTATGAGGGCAATATCCATTGTGTTCGCCCCGAGGATATTGCCTATGGAAAGGTCCTGATGTCCTTTCCTGAGCGAGGCAATAGCAGTTGCAAGTTCGGGCAGGGAAGTCCCTATTGCAACCGCTGTCAGGGCTATAATGACTTCAGGGATGCCTATCCATTCGGCTATTTTTATCCCGGAATCTACCAGGATCCGGCTTCCTATAACTACAGACAGGGAGCCAAGGACAAAGTAGGCTATATCTTTTTGAATATCTTTAAGTTTCATTTTTTGCTTTTCTGTTTCATTGTCCCCGAACAGCACGCGCTGGGTTCTTGAAGCGTGGTACATGAAAGCAAAGAAAACCAGTAAAAGTAAAATTCCATCAAGCCTGTTTATGTTTCCATCCCGACTGAGTATAATCAGGACAACCCCTGCGAGGAGCATAAGCCCGCTCTTAATGTGAAAAGTGTCATCTCTCATGGGAATTGCTTTTATGACTATGATAGAGCCCAGTATAAGCCCTGTATTGCAGATTACGGAGCCCACCGCATTTCCGATTGTTACGTCCGTATGCCCGATATAAGCTGCTGTTGCAGAGACTGCAAATTCCGGCGCTGTGGTTGCAAAACTCACAATCGTAGCCCCTATAATTACCTTGGGGATGCCGCTTTTGTTCGAGATTGTAACTGCAGCTTCAATAAACCAGTCCGAACCTTTGCTTATCATGGCAAGGCTGAGCAGAAAAAGAAAGATTAAAAGCAAGTCCATGCGTCCTTTAAAGTAAACAAAGAATATAACTCAAACGCTCTGTTACCGGGNNAAATTTTCGGTCATAAGAAGTTATAACTACTATTGACAGTAAATTTATAAAATAAATCATATGCTTTATTAAAGGGGAAAAGGATACCGAATAAATTATCGGATAGTGAGGGGGAAATTGAATGAAATTTCGATTTATTGCAGTCCTGCTGCTCACAGCTTCGCTTCTCGTCAGCGGCTGCGCGGAAAATAATCAGGACGAAGAGAATGGTGCACAGCCTGCGGGAAGGGTTGTAATAGGGACAAAGCTTTTCCAGGAATCCTATATTACTGCCCACATGGTTTCGCTTTTACTTGAAGAGCAGGGATATGAAACCGAAGTTAAAGAAAACCTTGGGGGCACTCTTGTAAATTATGAGGCTCTGAAAAAAGGGGACATCCAGTCCTATATTGAATATACGGGAACAATTTACAGCCAGATCCTGAAAAAGCCTCCGCTTGAAGAATGGGACCCTTCGGTAGTGTATAATGAGTCCGAGCAGGGCATTCTTGAGAGCGATGGTATAGTAATTGCAGCCCGCCTTGGTTTTGAGGACGCTTATGCGATAGCTGTTGACAGGGAATGGGCTGAAAGCCGGGGTATATCCAGGATCAGCGACCTTGAACCCTATGCTTCTGAAATGTCGGTAGGTACGGACCCTGAATTTTCCACCAGGGAAGACGGACTTCCTCAGCTTGCTCGCGTTTACGGGTTCTCGTTCAAAAACTATAATTCAATGGCTCCGGGCATAATGTATGAAGCAATAAAGAACGAAGAAGTGGATGCCATAAGTGCTTATACTACGGATACCCGAAATGACCTGTACGAACTAAAAGTGCTTGAAGATGATAAGCACGCCCTTCCTCCGTATGATGCCGTGGTGCTCGTTACGGAAACCTTTGCAGAGGAAAACCCTGAGGCTATGGAGACACTCTCACAGCTTAACGGCAGAATTGACCAGGATACTATGAGACGCCTTAACGGAGAATATGATATTGAGGGCAGGAAAGCAAGAGAAATTGCAAGGGATTTCCTGATAGATGAAGGCCTGATATCTGCCTGATATTCACACTCTGAATATTTTGCCTATGCCACTAAAAAAGCTTTTTAACCGGATTGAATCAGTCCGGCTTGAGAATATTACAAAAAAGTACGGGGAGCAGTTTGCCGTAAAGGACCTTAACCTCGAGATCCGGGGAGGTGAACTTCTTATCCTTATAGGGAGGAGCGGCTCCGGAAAAACCACGGCTATGAGAACTATAAACCGCCTGATAGAGCCTGACTCAGGTGCCGTGTTTATAAATGGGACCGATGTCAAAGAGTTTGATCCTGTTAGACTCAGGCGGAACATAGGTTATGTGATCCAGAACATTGGTCTTCTTCCTCACCTCAGAATCTCGGAGAATATCGGGCTCCTCCTTAAAATTGAAGGCTTAAAAGAAGAAGAAATTCGGGAAAGGGTAAGAGACCTGCTGAACCGTGTATCTCTTCCTCCAGAGAGTTTTATGGGCCGTTACCCTCACGAACTGAGCGGAGGCCAGCAGCAAAGGGTCGGTCTTGCCAGAGCCATGGCTCTGGATCCTCCCCTTTTCCTTATGGACGAGCCTTTCGGAGCTCTTGACCCGCTCCTCCGGGCTCAATTGCAGGATGAGTTTTCCAGGATTAAAAAAGAACTTGGGAGAACCATTGTTTTCGTTACGCATGATATTAATGAAGCTTTCAGACTTGGTGACAGGATTGCAGTTATGAACAATGCAGAACTTATCCAGATCGGAACCCCGGAAGAGCTGATTTTCTCTCCAGTAAATGACCTTGTTGCAGAGATTGTGGACTCAAAAAGAAAATACAGGCATATCGATACCCTGAAAGTTGGAGACATGATGCAACCTATTGCAAGGGAATATACCCTGAACCCCGGGCTTTCTCTGGAGTCTGCCCTTGATATTATGGTCAGGAAAGGACTTGAAATTGCTTTTGTCACGGAAGAAGCGGAAACATCAGGACGGGTTCATTTAAATGATATCCTTAAAGCCAGAGGCAAAAGTAAAACACTTAAAGAAATTACAAGGCCTTTGCCTTTCTTCTCCTCTGAAACTCTTCTCCTTGAAGCCCTTGCAAAACTCAAATCAGATGGAGAATCAATGGGACTTGTGCTCGAAAACAATAAACTTGCCGGGGCCCTGTTTTCTGATCGGATTATCCAGAACCTTATTTGAGTCTGAATTGTGCCTCTCAGCGCCGCTTGCTGGCCGAATCCGCCTGCATAACGGAAAAAAGCGAATCATTGAAACATCCGGAAATGAAATCTCGGGTTATTACGCGTAACCTTGTATTTCACCGGTAACCTTGGATTGTGTAACTTTGCATTATTATTGTGATTTCCGGTTATTCACCGTAATCTCATCTTTGCGGTGATTTTATACTATTAAACTATAAGCGTACAACAAGGAAAGTGATTTTTTGGTAACCGAAGGCATCAATGAGCTCAGCACGGAGGTGATAAGGGTCTGGAACACTCAATTGTTATCCCTGCGTACATTTGAGCACCTCTATATGTTTCTCATTGCCCTCCTTTTTTCTATTCTTATTGGTGTGTTTATAGGGGCTCTGGTCTACAGAAGCCCAAAACTTGCAGAGCCTGTCCTGAACGGCTTAAATATANNAGGGAATATATAGAGATTGCCGAAGCCCTTGGCCTGACTCCTCGAGAGATTCTCATTAAGGTTCGTTTCCCTCTGTCTCTTCCTTTAATTGCCGGAGGTATAAGGATCGCAGTTGTATTTACAATGGGAGTTGTAACCCTTGGTGGGCTAATTGCCGCAGGTGGGCTTGGGGCTGCCCTTCAGAA
>DUIO01000089.1 GCA_013330315.1 Methanosarcina sp.
TCAAAAGCGAAATTTCGATTCCTGTGATTGCAAACGGAGACGTTAAAGATGAGGAGTCTGCAGAAAAAACACTGGAGTTGACAGGCTGCGACGGACTTATGATAGGACGTGCAGCAATGGGTAACCCCTTTATTTTCAAAAGGATCAGGCATTATCTGAAGACAGGTGAAAAGCTTGAAATAGACAGGCAGTTCGGGCAACTTGAAGCTTTTGATGCCTATATTACACTCCTAGAGGAACATGACTTACTTTCATCTATAAACCTCAGAATGCATGCTCACTGGTTTACCAAAGGGTTGCGCGGCTCGCGGCATGTCAGAGAAAAAATTAATAACTTGGAAGATGGAAGAGCCATAGCTGGACTGATAAAGAGCTTTTGCCAGGAAAAATATTAAAATATATCATTTTTTAGGATTGAACTTTGTTTACGGCAACAAGAAGAAAAAACATAGCTTAGAGGCAGGTTAACCTTGAAATAACAATTATAAAACAATTAAAAAATAATTTTGAAATGGAAGTATTTATAAATAAATTCTCTATTTTCACCGAAAAACTAATAATAATCTACACTATTATCCATGAACTATCAGGCACCAAACGGCGTGAACATATAATTGAAAATATATTACATTAAAAATAGCCATGATCCAATAATTATGAATACTTTCAGGTTAACAATTCTGCCGNNTAGCTGAATAAAAGCAACTCAATTAACAGTAATTCAATTAACAGCAACTTAATTAATAACTCAATCAACAGCAGTGTGCTGACAACTAAATCATAAGTATGCCATACAGACTGCCGAGAAATAGAAGTCTTAGAAAAACGGTAGAAAAATAGTAGAAAAACGGAAAAAAACTAAATTAAAACTTAAAACCGCGTTTAATAAGGAGAATCCAGATGAAGGGCATCAGAATACACGGTCGAGAAGGCCAGGGTTCTGTTACTGCGGCTGAAATGCTTTCCGTTGCAGCTTTTGAAGATGGAAAGTTCAGCCAGGCCTTCCCCGCTTTTGGGGTCGAGCGAAGAGGCGCCCCTGTGCAGGCATTCACCAGAATCAGTGATAGTCCGATCAGACTCAGAAGTCAGATCTACACCCCGGATTATGTTATTGTGCAGGATGCCACCCTGCTTGAGACAGTTGATGTTGCAAGCGGAATAAAAGATGACGGAATCATTATAGTCAACACCACAGAAGAGCCGGAAAGCCTTAAGCTTAACACAAAAGCTAAGGTAATGACCGTGGACGCTACAAAGGTAGCAATGGACGTTATGGGTATCCCTATCGTTAACACTGTCCTGCTTGGAGCTTTTGCGGGCGCAACGGGAGAGATAAATGTGGAGTCTATCCAGAAAGCCATAAGGGCTCGTTTTGCCGGAAAAGTCGGAGAAAAAAACGCACAGGCAATCCAGAAAGCTTATCAGTTGATCAGGGGAGAAGAAGAATGAGCTCTGAAACCGAACAGGACCGCAAGATTCGTCCGGAAGTCTTGAAAACCGAGCAGGAAAAAGACGGTTTAAACATTTCACGCTGCAGAACATGTCAGCCGGGTTCAACCCTTAAAAACAAGACTGGAGGCTGGAGAAATTTCCGTCCTGTCTATATTTATGAAAAGTGCACCAAGTGCGGGATCTGCGAAATTGTGTGCCCTGACATGGCTGTCAAGCCAAGAGAAGATGGCTTTTTTGAATACGACTACGATTATTGCAAAGGTTGCGGCGTCTGTGAGAATGAATGCCCTGCAGATGCAATTGAAATGATTCTGGAGGAGAAATAATGATCGACCCGGCATATAAGGGAAAAATGGTTGTAGTGGAAGGCTCCTATGCTGTGGCTCATGCCGCAAAAATCTGCCGCCCAAATGTAATCTCAGCCTACCCGATTACTCCTCAGACTCACATTGTTGAAGACCTGTCTCAATTCATAGCAGACGGAGAAATCCCCAACTGTGAGTATATTAATGTCGAATCAGAGTTCTCGGCAATCTCTGCTCTGATAGGAGCATCCGCAGTAGGAGCAAGGACCTATTCAGCCACCACTTCACAGGGACTTTTGCTCATGCATGAGGCACTTTTTAATGCGTCAGGAATGAGGCTTCCCATTATAATGACAGTCGCAAACAGGGCAGTTGGTGCTCCAATCAATATATGGAACGACCATCAGGACTCTATTGCTCAAAGAGATACAGGCTGGATTCAGCTTTATGTTGAAGATGTTCAGGAAGCTTCCGATACTCTGCCTCAGCTCTACAAGATCGCAGAAGACAATGAAGTCATGCTGCCAGGTATGGTCTGCATGGACGGTTTTATCCTGTCTCATGTTTACGAGCCTGTTATTCTGCTTGAACAGGAACTGACTGACAATTTCCTCCCGGCTTTCCAGCCTGAAAATATCCTTGACCCAGAGGACCCGAAGACCTTCGGAGCTTTTGCAGCCCCTGATACCTATGAAGAGTTCAGGTTCCTGCAGGAGCAAGCAATGCAAAAAGCCCTTCCGAAGATTGAGGCTGTTGCAAAGGAATTCGAAGAAGTTTTCGGCAGGTTCCATGGAGGGCTTGTTGACGGATATCACCTGGATGATGCTGAAATCATAGTCATGTCAATGGGCTCTATTCTCGGGACTGTTAAGGATGTTGTTGATCAATACAGGGCAAGAGGAGAGAAGATCGGTGTCCTGAAAGTCAGGTCCTTCAGACCCTTCCCGGTCCAGCAGGTCCGTGAGGCTATTAAGAATTCACATGCGGTTGTCGTGCTTGATAAGAATATCTCAATAGGTACAAATGAAGGGGCTCTCTTTACAGAAACAAAGTCCTGCCTCTACAACAGCAAGATTCGTGTGCCTGTAATGGGCTATACTGTTGGTCACGGAGGCCGTGACATCCGTGCGGAGAGCATAGTGAAAGTAATTGAAGAGACCAAAAAAGCCGCAAAGTCCGGAATTACGGTTGAAAGCCAGTTCCTGGACCTCAAGGAGGAATTGCTATGAGTAAAGCCGCACCAAAAACATACATTGCTTCCGGGCACAGTGGCTGTGCAGGCTGCTGTGACGCCTTTGCTGCAAAATTCACACTCATGGGCGCAGGTCCCAATTGCATCGTAGTCAACCCTACAGGCTGTCTTGAAGTGATGTCCACTCCTTTCCCGAATTCCTCCTGGCAGGTTCCATGGATCCACTCCCTCTTTGAGAATGCAGGAGCAGTGGCTTCAGGTGTGGAAGCTGCCTTAAAAGCCCTTGGCAAAAAGAATGATACTAAGGTCATATCAATAGGAGGCGACGGCTCTACTATGGACATCGGAATCGGTGCCCTTTCAGGTGCATTCGAGCGCGGTCATGACTTCACTTATGTATGTATGGACAACGAAGCCTACATGAACACTGGAATTCAACGCAGCAGTGGGACTCCCTATGATGCCAG
>DUIO01000351.1 GCA_013330315.1 Methanosarcina sp.
GATAAGTTTCTCGAGATAGTAGGCTATTCTCGAGAGAACTTGCAGGCCGGCAAGGTTAACTGGAAAAAGATGACTCCTCCGGAGTACCGCCTCCTGGATGAGGATATTGTGGAGGAATTGAAAACTACCGGTGGGAATGTGGTTCGTGAGAAAGAGTATATTCGNNAACCGTGTGATCTCCATGGCTCTTATCCATGAAGAACTCTACAAAGGAGATGGGATGGATAGTCTGGACTTTTCCGCATATCTTCAGGAGCTGGCTGAAAATCTTTTCCAGACTTACAAACTGAGGAGTAAAAATATTCGCTTGTTAATGGAACTGGAAGACAACATATTCTTTGATATGGATACTGCTGTTCCCTTAGGAATAATTGTTAATGAGCTTGTTTCCAATTCTCTCAAACATGCGTTTACCGAAGGCAAAGAAGGGGAAATCCAAATCCGGCTTTTCAGAGAAGAAAAAAGTGACGAAGCGTGTGAAAAGTGTAATTCTCTTTTCAGCCTGACAATCTCAGATAACGGAAAAGGGATTCCTGAAAATGCAGAGTTAGGATGTTTCGAGTCACTTGGACTGCAGCTGGTAAATGCCCTTATTGACCAGCTGGATGGGAAAACAGAACTTAACAGAGCGCATGGGACGGAATTCAGAATTACTTTCAGTGTGGCAGAAAGGCCGTAAACCATGATAAAATACAGATCATGAAAGCTGTTCACATTCAAACGGCCTTTCCTTTTTTAAAGGTTTTTTTGAATAAATGTTAGAGCATTAACTGTAGAGTATTAAGTCTGTTTTTATATTTCGAAAAACGCCTGCAATAACTGTAGCCTTATAAGTTTTCTCTCCATAGTATCAAACAATCAAGGGTCAAAGAATAATTGTGTACTTCAAAAGGGTAAGAAAAGGTGTCAGTTTGATGATCTGGCTAGAAAATTTATATAGAGTTATTAAAAAGTCAATTATGGAGTTCAAACATACTTTCCGCGCTCTCACCTGGAACTCCAGCTTCTGAGGCATGACTATGTCAGTTTTGAGGCTCTTAAGAGACGTCTGGTCATGCCTCTGAAGTAAAGAAAAGAGGCCGAAGCGCTATAGCAGAGAAGAAAATGGAATCAAAATTCCAGTTTCGGTAGTGCTCCTAAAATATATTTATGATATTTTCGGGTACTGAAAAGTAGCTGAGGTCCTAACCGTTGCAGCAGTTAGGAAGCAGGGATAATTACTGAAGCAAAAGGGCTGCTGACAGGAATTCTGTAAATTTAAGTTGTTGCTATGAGCGACTTTTCAATTCTGGAGATTCTGGTGATAGAATGGGCAGGAAATTAATCATCATTCTTTTCATTTTGATCCTGATTTCAGAACCTGCAATTGCAAATACTTCTTATGTGCCTGGTCAGAATGAAATTGCAAAGGAAACGATTTATTGGTCAGAAATACCCCTGTATGATGTGCCATACTACGCCTGGCATGATAGTTCGGAGGAAACAATCTCTCTGCTCTTAAAACTAAATGAGGAATCCCTTAAAAACTGTACAGATCCTGAAAGTCCCATATACGATCCTAATGTGCTAAAAGCGTATGGAAATGTTCCTTTAATTAAAAATATTTCCCAGCTGGATGAGTTCAGTTCAACCCTGCAGGCTGTAAGAGATAGTTCTATACGTGATGCAAAACCGTATCTTTATCCTGATGGCCCGATAGTTGACTACGGGGCAGGTCCTATGCCCGGGTATTTTTTGATCAAACTCTATGACGATGGAGGTAACAAAACTGCCTATTCCGAAAAGGAGTTAAAAGAAATTTATAACATTGTGGAAAAGAATGCGATTAAAGCCGAGCTTGATGGAGTTCCGGTTATATTTTGTCTATGGGATAAGACAGCAATGTTTTGTTTTCCCGAAAATAAACCTGGACTCAGCAAAGACGTTGTCCAGCTAACAGATGCTGAATTCCCGATGTTTTCTTACTATATAGTCAATTCATCATCCTTAAAACTTATTAAAAACAGTTCTCTCGATGAAATAAAACCATATTTCTACCCTGAAGGGCCGATAATTACCTACGGCTCCGATACCATGGATCAGGTTTTCCCGATAGAACTCTATTATGAAGGAAATGAAACAATCTATTCTCAAAACGAACTTAATGAAATATACGATATCGTGGAACAGCATGCTAATAAAGCTGGACTTGATGGTGTTTCCGTTGTGTTTTATAATGAAAAAGATACGGTACGCTTTGATAATTATTATAATAAATCATATTTTCTGCCCGGTAACCTGGTATCGGGAAGTAGCAGCCGGATAGAAAATCCTGCATTAAGCAGTTCTGCTCAATTAAATAATGTGGAAAACACTGCATTTTCGGTAGAATACACTACTTTTCCAATAGAAGATGTTAACCAGATCGTAATCATCGGATTATGCGCAACATTACTTATGATTTTTGGACTCATAATAATAAAAAATTAAACTCTGAGCCCTTCATTGCTGTATAATCGCTTAAATATTGCTTAAATTTCCAATTCCTGAATTTTTAATCCTTTTATAAACCTGTCTGTGATCTTAAAATGTGAGGGATTTAACTTGAAAATAAGGATATTGATAGTT
>DUIO01000036.1 GCA_013330315.1 Methanosarcina sp.
CAGGGTTATTGGGGAGGATGAACTGTTCGTCTATTTTAAATCCGAAACTCCGGGTTTTGAATCTTTTGCAGTCACTGGCAGGAAGCAGAGCGAGCTTGTGCAGTCCTACTCCAGTAAGTCTTCTCAGGCCAACCCGCCTGAAAAAGTCCCGGATGGTGCTCCGGAGGTCTGGATTACGCGCGAAAATGAAGATAACTCGACAGAAGAGAACGGCGAAGATAACAGAAGTATTCCATCCGTCAGCTTTGGGATATGCATTATCCTTTTGCTTGCAGGCACACTGTGGATTAAAAGGAAATGAAACGCAGGCAGGGAAAGAGGATACAAAAAAATATCTTCAAACTTATCTTTAAATTTATCTTTAGGCTTGCCTCTAAACTTGTCTTTAAGTTTTCCCTTAAATTTCTCCCTTAAGTTTTTTTAAGTTTTTCTCTTAAATTTATCCAGCACAAAAAAGTAAAATTAAACACAAATTAAGGGATTAATTTTCTAAATTTTATATTTTATTCCTCTTTTGACATGTAACCGGATAAGCTGGCAAAACTTTCCTATTTTAGAGAAATCAAATTAGCCATTGGGAATGTGAAGTATGAATTTAGAAACTCTTTTAAAGGAACATCCGGTTACCTGACAGTGTATTTTAGTCCGGTAAAGAAATTANNGGTTCTTGATAAAAGAGGTTTACCAATGACAGAAGCACTTTATTTCCTTGACTGTTACCTGAAGGAATTCGAAGCAACCGTTGAAAAAGTGACTGAAGGCAAGTATATTGTCCTCGACTGCACGGCTTTTTATCCTGAGAGCGGCGGGCAGCCCAATGATACCGGAAAGCTGGTCAGGGAGGGGGACGGAGCTGAATTTGAGGTTGTTTATGTCGGAAAATTTAATGGTGATATAAGCCACGAGATTGCTTCGGCAGGCGAAACCGGATCTGAAAGTCTGAAAGCTGGAGATAAGGTAAAAGGGGTCATTGACTGGGACCGCCGCTACAGGCACATGCGCATGCATACTGCAACCCATGTGATTGCAAATGTGATCGAAAAAGAAGCAGGAGCCCAGATTACCGGAAACCAGCTTGGGCTTGACCAGAGCAGGGTTGATTTTAGCCTTGGGGCTTTTGACAGAGATAAATTTTCCGAGTACGAAAGAATAGCGAATGAAATTATAGCCGGAAACCATCCCGTAAACCTCTACCTCGTCAGCCGCAGGGAAGCTGAAGAAAAACTCTCAAGGCTTACCACGCTTGCCAAAGGTTTCTCAGAAGAGATCACTGAAGTCCGTCTCGTAGAAATTGAAGGTGTGACAATTGAAGCCTGTGGTGGAACGCATCTGAAAAATACTGGAGAGATTAAGGGAATAAAGATCGAGAAACTCCAGAACAAAGGGAAAAGCAACAGGAGAATGTACTTTACGCTTCTGGACTGAAAAAGAAAAGATACACATGGACCTCTTCCGGGATGCACGGATTTTCCCAACATTTCATTATTTTTATTGTATTACATTGCTTATACCTGTATTTGCATCACTTGCATCCTGTTATTTGCATTACTTGTCTCTCATTATTTGCATACTTATACTGTATTATTTGCTTACATCTGTCTGTATGTACTCACCGGTATCGCATTACTTTGTATGAGATATAGTTCCCGCATGCATGTCTTGAAGTATAGATTTCGGAGCAACTCTATAATATACCCTTGGAAGAGAAAGGATATAAAAGGCAAATTCAAACTCGGATCCGTAAAATATTCGATAAAATAATAAAATGAAAAAAAGAAAGTTGGAGAAGCAATTTAAAGGTAAAAAATTTACTTTTTTGAAGCCATCTGTCGGAACATAAAAATGATCTGTCACTATTTTATCCCCGAATAATACTTAACTTTTAAGGATTTGGCATTAAAGCCGCAGAAGTTANNGCAGACTTTCAGCCCATTTATTAATCGGGCTAAAAAGATGTAAACTCATGAGGTGATTTTATGGTAACCCTCGGTCAAGAAGGAGCTAAATGCAGCTACCGCGACAAAAAATCCTCTCTTAAAGGCGAGCTTGAACGCCAGTTAATACATCTTTTTACAGGGATCTTTTTTATTCTTCTTATTTATGCAGCAGGAGATCAGGTATTATGGTTATTGCTTTCCCTGCTTATTTTTTATCTGGCAATATCTTATATAATTTTGAAGGAAAGACTCCCTCCTTCGTTTTCCACCTTTTTGTGCAGGTGGGGACGCCCGGGAAAGCAAAACATTCCTATTAAAGGTACTATCCTGCTCCTTTGCGGAATAATCATATCTCTGCTTCTGTTTCCTCAAGAAATAGTATACGCTTCTATCGCAGTGGTCGGGTTTGGAGATTCGGTAGCGACTATTGCAGGTGTTACTTTAGGCAGGCACAAATTACCATATTCGGAGAAAAAAACTGTGGAAGGGACGCTTGCAGGCATTGCAGCAGCTTTTTTTGCCTCTATGCTCTTTGTAACCCCCATCCAGGCATTTGTCGGGTCAGCGGGAGGGATGTTGCTGGAAAGTGTTGTGGATTTGCAGACAATAAGGGAGCTTAATTCTCAAGCAGTGTTCAGGTTTTTCCTCAACGATAATTTCCTTATCCCCGTATTTTCAGGCTTACTAATGTTTATTATCGGACATTATTAACATTTGGAACTTTTACTTCTTATGCTCAAGCTTAAATTGTATGAGATTTATATTTTATTTATCTGTAAATTATATATTTGTAAAATATATATGTATAAATGGGGGTAAACAATGACTGGTATTATAAGATTTATTATCGGACTGATAATTCTGATAATTTTGATCCAGCTATTGCTCAGCTTGCTTTAAATGGCAGGAGAAAAGTAGGGCAAGTTTGTTTTGGGGTCTATGCCAGGGGGTTGATAAATAACAGCGTGACTGGCTGTCAGGAAATAGCGGTTACGCTGCACTGGTATCTTTAATTTTTTTATATAAATGCCCGTGACAGGCATTTCCTGATTGGGTTCTTTTATACTAAGAAGTGTAAACCCGTTAAACCTTCAGGTTTAGCGGGTAGTTCACCCTGGCTCTTATTCAATACTTTTTTCAAGCTTTTATCAACATTTTCAATTCATCCCCAGCAGGACTAATAGAAAAGCTGCATAAAGAACCATCAAAGCTATTCCTTCCCATCTTTTTATTTCCCAGCCTGTGCTGATAAAAATAAGCAAGATCAAGCTTATGAATATCATTACAGGGGTAGTAAACAGGAGACTGATTTCTGCAACGGCTATAGGATAAAGGAGCCCTGAAAGCCCAAGAATTAAAAATATGTTTGTAATGTTCGAACCTATTACGTTACCGAGAGCTATATTTCCGTAACCCTGCCTTGCTGCGGATACGGTTACTACAAGTTCTGGCAGGGAAGTCCCTACTGCAACAAGGGTTGTCCCTATAATGGTATCCGGAACTCCAAGGAGTTCTGCAAAGAAGATTGATTCTTCCACAAAGTATTTTGCACCTATTACGATTGCTGCACAACTTAATACAAGGGTAAGAATATCTTTTGTAAAGCCTCCTTCGAGCTTACCATTCCCATTTCCGTTTTCCGAACCAGAGTCCTTATTGCGGTTTATACCGTTGAGTTTTTGCCTTGCACTATTTATGTACTTGAATTTGAAGAAATAAGTTATAAATTCTTTAAAATGAAGTTTTCCTTCGTATTTTTCAGCTTCCTCAAACAGGAAAAACACATAAGCTATATACAGAAGGACAAATAGTCCGGATTCGATTATCGATAATTCTCCGTTGAGCGCAAAAATAAAGAAGAGCACGGCTGAGAAAAGCATTATATAGCCATCCCTTTTTAGCATCTCAATTTCGGTCCTCATAGGAGAAAGAAATGCAGCGAGCCCGACAATCAGACCTATGTTGACGATATTCGAACCTACGACATTTCCTATTACTATCCCGCTAGCCTGCTGGATAGAAGCGGCAATTGAGGAAGCAAGCTCCGGAATTGAAGTCCCTACTGCAACAAGTGTCAGCCCTATAACAAATTCGGAAATGCCAAGCTTTTTTGCAATCGTTGAGGCAGACTTTACGAAATAGTCTGACCCCTTAACCAGGAAAACCAGGCCAAATAAAAGAATGAGAATATTTGTTATGATCATAAAATAACATCTGATCTGTTTTTCTTCTGTTTATTTGTTATTGATTTGACTTAAATCCGAAGAACTCTTATTAAAGGCTTTCAGTTAAAAAAGAAAATTAAATTTTTGCTCACTCAAAAAATTAAGATTTTTTCAGTTACAGGCGAACTGTTCGTATTGATAGCTAGAGAAGGGATAATAATCTGTCAATACCTTAGCAGAGGCCAAATAAATAGGCAAACAAAGAAATAAACAAGAGACAAACAAAGAGACAAACNNAAATTGAGTGTCGTGTATATACCATAGCTAAAAGTCAATTACATACGGCTTTTTTTCGTTTCCAACCTTTGAGACTCAGGCATAATCAAAAAAGTTTTCTTTTATATGTAATAACTTAATTTCCCGAAAAAGTATTTTTTCCGACTCGAAAGCGATGTTTAAGAGATCTTTCTATCACTCATCAGACTTTTGACCGGGTTATATCCGGAGCTTAAACTAAAATTAGAGTTATTTAAAGCTTTTCGAGTCTCCAGAACTGGTGCCTCATCATTCAAATAAAAAATAAAGAGATTTTAGGCTAAAATAGTCATCTTCTGACAAACGTTTGAGTTGAATTCTTTTTTATATTATATCTTGCATAATACTGAATGGAGGGTGGGCAANNGACTCGAACTTTTAGAACGAATACAACCGAACTAAATACTGAATTTAGAGGAGAATTTGTGGCAAGCAAATTCATCAAAGGTCCAGAAAGATCCATAATAGGTCCAGAACAAGTTCAAAAGTTCGAGAGAAGCAAACCATAATGGGGGAAAAATATGCAGACAAGT
>DUIO01000360.1 GCA_013330315.1 Methanosarcina sp.
TGCGATTTTGATGTTATTGAGAATATCTTCCTTCTGCTGGTCTGTACTGCTTCCTTCTATCTGGATAACAGTAAGCATGTGAGTATTGTCTATTATGAGGCTCTCGAAATATTCCGGATAGTCCTCAATTATCTCCCGGATTTCCCGATCAGAATCAGGGACCTGTGACCTCCCCGACACTGCATAATTGATCTGTTTGATAATAGAAGCAGGGCTTGAAACCTCTGTGACTCCGGGAACCAGAAGTGACTGCTGCTCCAGTCTGTCGGCAGCTTCCATAATAGCTTCTGTACCTACATCATTTCCCTCGACCATCAAAATGATGCTTTCTGTACTGAAGGGTTTCATGAATAGATGGTCGTAGTCCTTGTACAGCTGTGAATCCTTCGATACCTGCGTCTCGGTTCCCGATGCCATTTCAATATACTGAGCACCCTGCAAGGACAATATGATAAGCAGAAATATGGCAGCTATTACGACTGCACGGTTATTCAGAATAAAAATTCCAAGTTTTTCAAAAACGTTTTTTATAAGTAATCCCCCTTAGGAGACCTGTTTTTAATCGAATATGTTTTTCAATCGAGTCTATTTTTAAGCTAAATTTGATTTTCATTATTTCATCAGGTATTATCAAGACCAAACTAGTGCTTATTTCCGGAATAATAGCTATCAGCACTGGTCTTAATTCAAAATAGTTGAACAGAGCCCGAAACTGCTCTGAATTATCGTCAGCTATTCAGAAAATCAGTTTTGATCCGTCCCGTATCCTTTTAGAGCTCCGGTTTTATTGCCCCTATATTATGTTCCTCTTGACATTGCGGAATCAATTTTCCTCAGAACCCGCAGCATTGTTTCAAGAGCATGCTCAAAATTCTTGAAATCCTGCTCTTCAGCTAAGCCAAGAATCTCTGCGGCCATTTCCTCAGAAATTTTATTCAGGAATTCATAGCACCTTTCCCCTTTTTCAGTAAGGGAAACGAGGACCTTTCTTCGATCTTCAGGATCGTTTTTTCTCCTGACAAACCCTTTTTCTTCAAGCGAGTCTACCATTCTCGAAAGGCTGCTACGGTCCATACCTACATACGTTCCGATAGTGGAGGGCATGATTTCCTTTACCATCCCTATTATCATGATAACGAGAGGCTGGTTTTTATTAAGTTCTTTGACTTCAGCATTCTGAGAGGCAGCTACTTTTTGAAAAAAGAGATCTTCAAATAGTTTATTATGAAGTGCTCGGACTTCGAGGTCCACCAGCCTTACTTTTTTAATGCATTCATAGTCCATATTTCCTCCGTGTCTGAAAGCTAGAAGTGTTACACTTCTATAGATGAAATTTTGATAATGTAGTTAGATTTCGGATTGATGTAAAATCAACAAAATTATGGTAATCGAGATGATACAATACTATTTAAAAATATCCATCAACAAAATTTAACCTCTTATCCTGATTTCTGTCTCAGAAACGAAATTACCTCTCAAAAATAAGTTGCACTTTCCCTCAGGCAAGCAATAATCCCCCTCAAATTTAATAGGGACCTCATTTAGACTGTATTAAAAAACTAAAGAGAAAATTATTATCCTCCAGTCACGTTTCCATTTCTATCTCCTTTTTTTACAACATTAAAAAAGAAATCAGAAAACTCCTGTCGGATAAAAACAGAATAACAAAAACAGAATAACAAAAACAGTATAACAAAAACAGAATAACATAAACTTTACAGGTCAGAAATATTTGTAGTCTGATCAGTTCGATAGAAGCTCACAATAATAATTACTAAATTAGTCCCCTTGAACTCGGATTACTTCAATCCATAAATTAATCCTCTTGAGTTCAACTCATTCTATTACTTTTAAATTAGTCCTCTTGAGCGCAGCGAANNATCGGGCAAGAGAAGAATAATTGCAAGCTTTAAAATAGAATCAGACTAAAGAATTAAAAAACAGCCCTCGAAAAACTTCTTTGTTATTAGACTTATCACGAAATTATCGCAACTTAACCACCACGACGTTGAATAACGGGAGGTTTGAACCTGAAAGAAACCCTTCTGGAAATAAAATTCGAATTTACAAATTATTTTAAAGAACGTGAAGCCGAGATTAACGGCTCTCTCCTTGCCGTTCTTTCAGGCGAGAACCTGCTCTTTCTGGGACCACCGGGAACGGCAAAAACCCAGCTAGCCAGGAATATTTGCCAGACTATTGAAGGTGGAAGTTTTTTTAATTACCTTCTTACCAGTTTTTCAACCCCTGAAGAGATCTTCGGGCCCTTATCCTTAAAAGCCCTTGAAGAAGACGAGTTCAGGAGAAATATTGAGGGCTGCCTTACTGCGGCTCATATTGCTTTGCTTGATGAAATTTTTAAGGCAAGCAGTGCTATCCTCAACAGCCTCCTGACCATATTGAACGAAAGAAAATACCATAACGGCAGGGAGATAGTTGACGTCCCTCTGCTCTCGGTCTTCGGGGCTTCAGATGAGCTTCCTGAAGAAGACGAAAGCCTTGAAGCCCTTTATGACAGGTTCCTTTTCAGGTACAGGCTCTCATATATTCAGGACGATGAAAACTTCAAAAATCTCCTGTTTAGGGAACCTGAGAATTTCAATCCTGGTGTAATGATTTCTGTTTCGGAAATCGAAAAAATCCGTAAAAGCGCAAACTTCCTACCCATCGACCCTGATGTCGAGATGATTATTACTGAACTCAGGAAGAACCTTCAGCTTCAGGAAATAGAAATCTCGGACAGGCGCTGGAAAAGAATCGTCCATGTTTTGAAGGTTGCAGCCTGCAGTA
>DUIO01000097.1 GCA_013330315.1 Methanosarcina sp.
TTCGAGATTCAAACTTATATTCGGATTATATTCCGGTTTAACTCTAAGGTGGAAAGTCTCATTCCTGGCTTTCAGCAGAAGCCGGGAGGATTAATCCATAGTAATACTTGATTTTCGTTATTTTAAGAAATAAACCGGGAAGAAATGTCTTATTTTTGAATTGGTTCTTTATTTNNATTTGTAAAGAATGATTTTGAATTTTTAGACTTAACTCGAATAAAGGATAATTCTCGGATTGCATTTTTCCGGCAGAATTGAGAAGATTTTTTATGCTTAAACTATCTAAAGAAAATATGATTAAAAGTAAAAGGTTTACAAATAAAATTACTAAAAATAACAGGAAAGAAAACAAATGCCAAAGAAAATCCTTATATTGACAGGCGATTGCGCTGAGGACTATGAAGTAAAAGTGCCCCAGCAGTCGCTCCAGATGTTAGGCTATCAGGTCGACATATCGGCGCCCAATAAAAAAGCAGGTGATATGCTACAGCTGGTCGTGCACGACTTTACAACACTCGACACTTACATAGAATTAACCGGGCACCGCATTCCCGTAGACATACCAGCCGCAAAAGCAAATGCGGACGACTATGAAGGCCTGATAGTTCCGGGCGGCAGAGCCCCGGAGTATATCCGTATGCATGATGAAGCCATTAAACTCGTACAGGACTTCTTCAAAGCTGGCAAGCCCGTAGCAGTTATTTGCCATGGCCTTCAGCTTCTGGCAGCCGCTAAAGTCCTGGAAGGCTATAGGGTAACATCATACCCCGCATGTGCTTCCGAATGCCGGCTAGCAGGTGCTTGCTGGGAATCTGAACCTGTAATAACAGACAAAAATCTGGTGACAGCTCAAGCCTGGCCTAACCACCCTGCCTGGTTAAGAGCTTTTGTCGAGTTGCTCGGTGCAAATATAATCATTTAAAACCCCACCATTCAAAAACCCCTTCGAGGATTGATTTGTTTAAAACCATTCACAATCAGTCCTCCTGAAAAGGAACAGATAGGCAGCATACTGTTTATCATATGAGAAATCAATATTCTTGAGCTCACCTCATCAGTAGAACAAGTTAATTAATCCCTAAATTAGTCCTCTTGAGCGAAGCGNNTGGAGCCATTTGAATTTGAAAACCACTTTGAATTTGAAAACTATTTTGAATTTAAAAATGATTAGATTTCAAGGTTTTAAGCTATATTTTAAGCTGTAATTCGATAATTGATGCTTTATTCTGGAGGGTGACTACCGGGAAAGCGGGGCGTTATTCAAAATTGGGGCAAAAGTTTTTGTTCACCCGAATGTATGGAGGAATTATTCAGTTTTTGGCCTTACTTTTAAAAAAGTGAAAATAATCGTACATATATCTTTCTGGGAAAATCAGAAAAATATTTGTATTAATTCAACACATACTAAAGAAATTTTATAATAAATTTTAGAGAGATGGGGAGAAAAAGCAAACCCACCAAAAGTTATAAATAGTATAGTTATAATTAGAGGGTTGCACCCGTGAAAGAGGTGCTCCCTGATGCAGCGGGGCAACAGGGTGGCATGCTAAGAAATTAGCCTTCAATGGTGCGNNCGGGCCCGCCATGTTCTTTATTACAACCGGCGGAAAGGCCATCCGCTGTAGATATCTGATTAAGTTTTTTGAGATGCTTTATTTTTGGAGGAAAGGATTTGACAAAATTCAGCCTGCTCGACCACGAGGCAGTCCCTAAGCATGAAATCATGGCTGAGGGCGAGTTAAAGTCTGTTTTAAGCAAGTGNNCTATTCCATTGAAAAGGAACAGCTTCCGAAGATCAAGGTGCAGGACCCTGTTTGTAAAGAAATAGGAGCCGCTGTCGGAGATGTCGTGAAGATCACAAGAAAAAGTCAAACTGCAGGGGAGGCAGATTATTACAGACTTGTGATCGAGTAAGCGGAGGGGAGTTTAAACCGCTTGCAGGATCACATTTTTTTCACTGAATATCTTTTTGAATCCCATGCACCATCGTACTGAACGATTCAACCACTAAAAGATCTGAGGATCATTGTTTATTGATTTTCATTTTACCAAAGCAAAGAGGGTGCTATCATCGCGTTAGAAAGCAGTATACTGTCGCAGGCTTATTTTACACGGGACAAGATAGTGCAGCACCATATAGACTCATTTAACAAGTTTATTGACTACGGGCTGCAAAAGATCATAGATGAACAGAGAATAATAGAAACCGATATCGAGGATACGTATCTCAAGCTCGGCAAAATCCGGGTAGAACATCCTGTAGTAAAGGAAGCGGACGGAGCAATCGAAAAACTTTATCCCAACGAAGCAAGGCTCAGAAATCTCTCATATTCAGGTCCTCTTTACCTGGAAATGAGCGTCGTAAAGGACGGAATAGAGTCCGAGGCAATGGAGGCAAAGATCGGGCAGCTCCCCATAATGGTCAAATCCAAAATATGCAACCTTCTCGGGCTCAGTGAAATAGAAAAAGTTCGCTATGGAGAAGACCCACTTGACCCAGGGGGATATTTCATCATAGGAGGCACTGAAAGGGTAGTCATGACCCTGGAAGACCTTGCCCCGAACAAAATCCTTGTCGAATTCGGAGAGCGCTACGGCGATGAGATTGAGGTTGCAAAGGTATTCTCACAGAAAAGGGGATACAGGGCACTCGTAATTGTGGAGAGAGGCAGGAAGTCCCTGCTTGAGGTTTCTTTCCCTTCGATATCCGGCAGAGTTTACTTTATTACGCTTATGAGAGCTCTCGGGATTGTAACTGACGAAGATATAGTAAACGCGGTATCAAGTGATCCCGAAATCATCAAATTCATGCTGGAAAACCTTGAAGAAGCCGAAGTCGAAACCCAGGAAGAAGCCATTGAAAAGATAGGGGCAAGGGTTGCTGCAGGACAGGCTAAGGAATACCAGATAAAGAGAGCAAACTACGTAATTGACAGGTATCTCTTCCCTCACCTCGGAAACGAAGTTAGAGACAGAATCTCAAAGGCCCATTTCCTTGCAAGGATGGCTGAATCCTGTTTTGAGCTGGCTCTCAAAAAGCGTACTGAAGACGACAA
>DUIO01000249.1 GCA_013330315.1 Methanosarcina sp.
CCTGCGTAGCTGTTACAAGAGGAAGTAGCGAAAAGGATATCTGGCTCAAAGCCGAACCAAAACTTGAAACCGTAGGAAGGCAGAGAAAAGAGCTTTTTACAGCTTACGAAGAGTTGAAAAAAGTACTTGGTCAGAAAGGAATTAAAGTCGACTTTTATTAAGTGAAATTTGAATAATAAGACTGGGACCCGGTCAGGGTCCAGCCTTAATTTATTTTTTGGAATCCAACCGTACCGGATAATCAGGGAGAAAGAGCTTTCTCAACGATTTTTTTTCCGAGCTGAACATCTTCCATGGAGAAGACTTCCAGATTGTAGATGCCTCTGTAATCGGGAAGTAATTTAAGGACCGAAAAATCGACACATCCCTTACCTGGAGCCATATGTTCGTCCCCATCATATTTTTCTGTCCATTGACCGTTGTTGTCATGAAGATGAATATGAATAATATATTTCTGAAGAGTCCGGATAAAGGTCCTGAGTTTTTCAGGGTCGCCTCCGCATGTTAGGTTTGCGTGCCCGATATCAAGAGTAGCCTTAAGGTAATCCGAGCTCACAATTTCTATGGTTCTTGAGAGCTCTTCTGCTTTACAGCAAAAATTAGAGGGATCTGTCCCTTCCTTATTTTCAAGCGCCAGCGTAACCCCGTAATCCTCAGCAAGAGAGGCGAGAGACTTAAGGTTGTTAACCATTGAAGCAAAGGATTTTTCTCTATCGGACCCAACCCTGCCGGGGTGAAGCACCACTACATGAGACCCGATCCTGTTTGCAATTTCCATCGATTCCTCAAGAAGAGTAAACTCCCGTTTGCCCATATTTGAAGTATCCACCTGCAGATCTGCAGGATACCTGGGGTCTGCTGCAGAATAAGGTGCATGGACAGTCCCTGCGAAAGAGTATGCTGACATTTCGTCAAATATGCATTCAAGTTTTTTCTTATCAAGTACCAGACTGTTGTAAATTCCGAGTTTGGGGACATATAACTCTATAGACCCCACATTTTCCTTCAATTCTTGAAGGGAACCGGCAAAGGATGACGCTCCGAAAATCACATATTAAGCAAGGAGACCAGATATAAAGTTCTTTTGCGATATTTATAATGGCTGGAAATAATAACCAGAAACGGAAAAACTGTACAAGTTTATGAAAAAAAAGATTACTTAAGCATTACACCAACAATAATTATTGAATTTTCACCTAATCCGGGGCAGAAGGCTTCAAGTTCACATGAAGGACACAAAAATAGCCAACATATTTATATATAATAAATTGTTATCCGACGTTCTTTTCAAAAAAATTTATTAATAGTTTTTAAAGAAAAATATAGTTTTATTCTGAGAGATATATTTCTACTGAAGGATATAACAATAAAAAAATAATTCAAATTTAATATTCAGGAAAAATATCCTTTTTGTCCGTAAAGAAATGGAAGAAATTAGTTTGACCCACATTATATAAAATTTATAAATATAAAAACCACATCAGCAAAACTGATTATTATAAAAATGGTTAATATATTTTTAAAAATAAATAAAAAAATTCATTAGATATAATCGGAATCTTTATATGATACTGGAAGAAGTATAATTTATTCTTTTTTATATATTCGTAACTTTGGTTGTTTTAACCAGTGCAATACATCTTATAAAATTGATTGTATAATATATAATCGTATAATAATATTTTAAAAGCATCCTTATTTCGAAAGGTTTATGAATGATCCTCTCTAATCCAAAATTTAACGCTCGTCATCATCATATTTCTTTGCAATGATGTGGCAGACGATTTTAAAAAAATGTCCAACGTTTTTGAATCCAGCTTATTAACATAGTAATAACATAAAGGAGGAAAATGAATGGAACCACTCATAGGCATGGGAGTGCTGGCACTTATTGGCGTAGCTGCAACCATTGCAGGTGCCTCAGAAGACCTAGAATCCGATGTCGGATCCCAGAGTAATCCAAACTCACAGGTCCAGTTAGCTCCCCANNATATATAACAAAGCGGTATCAGGGGAACCACCCTCAAACGCATTGATGTGCTCGGTCGGTGCAGCCATCGCTACAGTATTAATAAGTGAATTTACTTTGTCCCCGCTCTTTGCACTGGTTTTCGGCGCTATTATTGCAGCATGTGTTCATGCTACCTTTGCCGTCACATCTACGATGGGCAGATGTGCTAGCCAGAAGCGTTTCAAGCAGCCGATTTATCTGGATATGATCAGAAGCCACACACCTGTAATTATGGGATACTCATTCATAACGACTTTCTGTATCCTTGTGGTGTCTTATCTGATGACCGTTGTACTCGGACACCCATTCCCGCTTACTATGCTGGCTTTTATCTGGGGTATCACGGTAGGCGCAATTGGTTCATCCACGGGTGACGTCCACTACGGCGCAGAGCGTGAATTCCAGCAGTTTGAGTTCGGTTCAGGGCTCAACGCTTCAAACTCGGGAAACATTGTCAGATATGCAGAATCCGGGCTCAGGAACGGGTATGACAACTCCTGGTTCTGTGCCAAGTTCGGAGGCCCTGTTACTGGTATTGCTTTTGGTATGACCGTGTTCCTCGGCAGCTGGATTACCACCGTTTTTGATCCCGCAAGAGGTCTCGCACAGGGCTGGTACTCTGTTATTGCAGGTGTCATCATTGTTCTTATCTTAATTATCTGGAACTGGAAGATTGAAGTCAAAGCCCGCAGCGATTTCGGACCTTACAAGGAAGACAAGAGCGAGGAGGCTTCAGCATGATTGACGCCCTCACAGCAAACATTCTGTCTATGGTATACATTATAATTGGTGGCGTCCTGATTTCCTGGAGTGTCCACTTCGTGCCTGTAGGCGGTGCCCCAGCAGCTATGGCTCAGGCAACCGGTATCGGTACAGGTACAGTGCAGCTGGCAGCTGGTGCAGGTCTCACAGGACTTGTAAGTGCCGGGTTCATGATGAACGTAACAGATAATCTTCCACTGATTCTCGCATCGGGCGCAGTGGGAGCAATGATCATGATTGCTGTAACCATGATTGTAGGAACCTGGGTTTACGTTTATGGCGTAGGTTGTGTACCTTCCTCAGCAAAGGTAAAAGTTGACCCAATTACAAAATACAGACAGGACCTGTATGTGTCCCAGGGTACTGAAGGGCACGGTCTTCCAACAGTCTCTTTTGTCAGTGGTGTAATTGGTGGTTGTCTTGGTGGAATTGGCGGAGCCCTGGTATATTACGCTCTCATAGAGGTAGGTCTTGCTGCAGGTCTCACTGCGGGAGGATCCTCTACTGTTACAGGGCACGAACTTGTAGGGATTGCTGCAATGTTCGCAATAGGCATTTTCTTCGTGAACGCTGTCATTCCTTCCTATAACATCGGAGGTACAATCGAAGGTTTCCACGACCCTAAGTGGAAGAAGTGGCCAAAAGCCGTAATATCTTCTTTTGTTGCAACCATACTCTGTGCAGTCGTGGCAGTAATCGCAATTTCACAGCTTGGAGGTATCTAATAATGTCTGCAGGTGGATCAGGAGGAGGAGCCAAAGGCGGGTATCCTCCACAAACAATAATGGCTATAGGCGCAATAGGCGGCCTTGCAGGGATTTACCTTGGTCACTTCATGCCTCCAGCATTTTCCTTCTTTGGAGGCCTTGGAGCAATCTGCGCCATTGTCTGGGGAGCTGACGCGGTTCGCCGTGTTGCAAGCTACGGACTTGGTACAGGTGTTCCGTCTATCGGTATGATTTCCCTTGGTATGGGTATTGTCGCTGCCCTTTTCGGACTTTCAGTAGGAGGCATAGCAGGACCCATAGTATCCTTTATTGCAGCTGCAATTATAGGTGCCGTTATCGGTGTCCTTGCTAACAAAGTAATCGGAATGGGTATCCCTATTATGGAACAGGCAATGGTAGAAATCGCAGGTGCAGGTACGCTTGCAATTATAGGACTAAGTGTCGTTATTGCCGGATCCTTTAATTATGGAGATGTCGTCCAGTACGTCGTAGCCAACGGATACATTGCATTGATCTTTATCATAGGCGGTATGGGAATCCTTCACCCCTTCAATGCAAACCTCGGACCTGATGAGAAGCAGGACAGGACTCTGTCAGTAGCTGTCGAGAAAGCAGCTATCGCATTAATTATTGCAGGCTTTGCATCTTCACTCCATGAGGGACTGATGTCAGCCGGATTAAACATCGCTGTAGGTCTTGCTATCTGGGCCTTTGGATTCATGAAATATTATGGATTTATCAAGAGAGATGCACATGCAGTTGTTGGAACCGGTCTGCTTCCAAGCGCGGAGGAATTACAATGAGCATGATTCGCATAGCTCCCGAAGTACATCTGGTCATGGACCCCGACACTGCGATTGTAGCAGAAGAGAGGGCAGACTCGATTCTTTATTCCATGGACCCTGTCTTTGAGAGGATGGATAAACTGGATGCAATTGCAGATGACCTGCTTAATTCCCTTGCACCCAGCAAGCCGCTCCTGAACTCATGGCCTGGCCGTGAGAACACTTCCTATATGGCAGGAATTTATGGAAATGCTTTCTATGGAATTGTTGTAGGCCTTGCCTTCAGCGGACTGCTTGCCCTGGTCATATTCATACAGAGGTTGATCGAGGGAGGTATGTAAAATGGTAAATAAAAGAGAACCCGCACCAGGATGGCCAATCCTTAAAGGAGAGTATGAAGTAGGCGATGTAAAGGGCTGTGTAGCAGTTATAACCTGCGCATCACACCTCGCCGGAAAACCCGTACTCGATGCAGGGGCAGCAATTACCGGGTCCTGTAAAACCGAAAACCTGGGTATCGAAAAGGTCGTTGCCCACGTGATTTCAAACCCCAACATCAGGTTCCTGGTTGTAACGGGAGCTGAAGTTAAAGGGCACGTTACAGGACAGGCAATGCTTAGCATCCACGCAAGCGGTGTGAAAGACCACAGGATTGTAGGTGCAGTGGGCGCTATCCCATATGTAGAAAACCTGAACGATGATGCAGTTGCCCGTTTCCAGCAGCAGATCCAGACCGTAAACCTGCTGGATACAGAAGATATGGGGGCAATCACAGCCAAAGTGAGGGAACTTGCAGCAAAAGACCCGGGTGCTTTTGACGCAGACCCAATGGTTGTGGAAATAAGCGATGAAGGAGAAGAAGAAGAAGAGGGCGGCGTTGTCAGACCGGTTTCCGGTGAGATTGCAGTTCTCCGCAGCAGACTGAAAGGCATTGAAGCCCGGATGCTTGATATAGGAAACTTGAACAAGTTCCACTCAGGGGTTCATGCAGGAAAAATAGAAGGTGCCATGATTGGATTGACGGTAACCATATCCCTGCTTGGGTTATTACTGCTTGGGAGGTAATGAGAATGGCAGAAGAATATGGAAAAGGAGTCCCAATGGTGCTCAACCCTCAGATGGGTGCAATTGACGGTACTGTTGAGAGTATTCGGTATAGAGCACAGCTGATCGCGAGGAACCAGAAGCTGGACTCCGGAGTAATGTCTACCGGAGTAATTGGCTTTGCAGCAGGCTTCCTCTTTTCACTGCTGATGGTGGTAGTACTCCCGTTAATGGCCGGTCTCTAAACTTGAGAGGTGAAACTATGGAAGGAAAAGCACCAGCAGCGTTTGTAGATCCAGCTGAGTTTAACGAAGTAATGAAAAGGCTCGATAAGATCGATGAAAAGGTTGAATTTGTCAACAGTGAAGTTGCACAGAGAATCGGAAAGAAGGTAGGAAGAGATATCGGAATTCTGTACGGCGCAGTTGTAGGACTGCTTCTCTTCCTGATCTATGTCTCGGTATCATCAATGTTCACAATATAATGAGGGATCAAAATGTTCAAGTTTGACAGGAAACAGGAAGTTTACGAAGTAGGTGGAGTTAAGTTCGGCGGACAGCCGGGCGAGTACCCAACCGTGTTAGTCAGTACCATGTTCTATGCAAGGCACAAGATCGTGACCGACGAGGACAAAGGTCTTTTCGACAGAGCCGCTGCAGAAACTCTATGGAACACCCAGGTATCGATGAGTGATGCCACAGGGCTCCCCTATGTAAACCAGATTGTGGGCGAAACACCCGAAGCAATCAGGCGCTATATAGACTGGTTCGTTGAGATCGACAACAGGACCCCCTTCCTGATCGACTCCTCAGCCGGAGAAGTGCGTGCAGCCGCAGCCCAGTACTGTACTGAAATCGGAGTTGCAANNGTAGAGGCTGCAATTGTTCTGGCTTTCAACGCAACTGACCCAACCGTAAAAGGAAAGCTTGACATCCTTGAAGTCGGTGGTTCCGGACAGACAAAGGGTATGCTCCAGGTCGCAAAGGAATGTGGAATTAAGATTCCCCTTATCGACGTTGCCGCAATGCCCCTTGGTGCAGGTTCTGGCGCAACAATCAGATCTGTTCCTACAATTAAAGGAAAGCTCGGCCTGCCTGTAGGCGGTGGATACCACAACATGGC
>DUIO01000037.1 GCA_013330315.1 Methanosarcina sp.
TATTTTGATGCTTTCTGGATACTGTTACATTTTTGCGGTTTTCAGATCACTGTTCATATCAACTGCCCTACGAAAGGCCCGAATATCATGAAGAGGAATGAGAACAGAATCAGCATGGAAAAGCTTGCTGTTATGGAATTTGATATCCTTTCCGAAGTTGACTCGTTTCGTGTAAACCTGTATATGAGAGAATAAGTGTAGTCTCTAAAGACATGCCCTCCGTCAAGAGGTACGGCAGGCAGGCAGTTGAACAGGCCCACGTAAAAGTTCAGCCAGCCAATCCAGAGCAGAGAGTTTGCGATCCAGAAAATTCCGACTCCAAGAGGTTCTGCCCAGCCTACGGGCTGATAGAATTGGGCGATTGTGCCTGAAAATCCGCGGAACCCTTCACCTGCAAACCCGTATATGGGAAGCCCGAAAAGGATAATCCAGCCCACAGGCTCCGAAAGCAGGGAAGGGATCTGTTTTAGCGCTTCGAGATAGAACTTTGCCTGGGGCATCCAGATTGAAATCCCGAGCATCTTACACTCCAGAACTCCGTCACCTCCGTATATCACCCCAAGGAAACCGCTTTCATCGTCTGAGGGATGAGGAGCCAGCCGGATATTGAAGATAGCGGTNNTCAATGAAACTTGCAATGCTTCGCATTCTTGTGTCGTTAATCCGGAGCATTATCATTCCGGTTTTGATTCCTGCAGCCTCTGCAGGACTTCCTTCTACAATCCCTCCTACAGGCACTCCACTGAAACATTCCTCAGGAGAAGAGGGAACCTTAACTTCATAAACCGAAGCCGTATTGTTTTTTGAAGCATAAATGCGTAAAGAGTCCCCGGGTTCAACGGTTTCCAGATATGTAAGAAGGTCCATGCCTGTGGCAACTTCAGTATCATCAATCCGTGTAATCACCATATCTTTCTGAAGTCCTGCAAGTTGAGCCGGAGAACTCTCATTTACACCCACTATCATGGCATCACTGAGGGGAGCGATTGCCCCGAGTACGGGCCCGAAAAAGAGCAGGAAAGCTATGAAGGCAACACAAAAATTAGCCATAACTCCGGCGGCAAGGATACGGGCCCTCTGGGTTCTTGTAGCAGCTACTACCGGCTCTGACTTTTTTTCTTCGGGAATAGGAATCGGCGATTCCCTTTTCTGCAAATTATTTAGCCTTTTTTCCTCTCTTTCTCTCTGCTCCCACTCTTCGATTTCCTCAATCGTGGCTGTCAGGGGCAGCTCTTTTTTTACCTCTTCTTTCTTGCCGAATAGCTGTTCATCGTCGGGTTCCGCAAAACCTCCTATCGGGACAAGAGCAAACAGGATCCCCATGGACTTTACCCTTATGTTTTCAACCCTGCACAGGATTGCATGTGAAAATTCGTGCACCACAAGTGTGACTATGAGAGCAATCACACCCCATGTGAAAGGGATGAATTCGTTTACGCCCGGGATCAGCAGGATGTTCCTGGGTGCATTGTATTTTCCGGGCTCAGGCACGCTATTGTTCAAGAACGAGGTATAGAGCGCAAGGTCCGAAATAGCAATAACCAGGAACATAGCAGCCATGCCTGCAAACATCATCAGGATCCCAATGTTTGCAAAGACCCTCCAGTAACTTTTGGGGCGGGCAAGAATGTCCAGCAGTTTAAGGCCCTTTGTTGTCCTGATCATGAGGATAGGAAGAGGTCCGAAAGTGCTTATGTTATACTTTTCCAGAATCCCCTTTCTATCGAGAATGGAGATGAGGAACCAGTACATTAAAAAAATACCCAGTGCAATGCTTGTGCCATTCAAGGAAATTCTCCGAAATGATTAAGCTGAACCATTATAGGCTCCGGATTGTGAATATTAACCGAATATTCTGTAAACACCAGACAGGTAAATAATGATCGACAGTTAAAATATTGAACGATGGCGGTTTTAGTAATCGGTTTCGATCTTATTGATTATAGTAATTCTGCCGTTACAGTAGTCTTATCCAGCAATTTTAGCTCTCCAGCAATTTTAGATTAATTAAGCAATCATATCAATATGATTGGCTGCGTATTGACAATTGACTTCATTGATCAGACCTTAACAGGATAATAGTCAATAACAGAATAATAATCAATCAGTTGACTTTTAGCAAATATAACCGTATATAGAATACATCTTTAGTAAAGAAGTTAGCGCCGCAAGCAACTCTCTTGCGCATTTACACGCTTTAGTATTTTATGCGCATCAGTATTATTACACGTTTCAGACTGCCATTTTAAACAGGGTTTACTTGAGCTGGCGTACTTTCAATTAATTAAAGTATACTTTAATTANNATAATTATATAAAAAGGTACATGGAATTACAATTCCGACCGAGCAGGAACATTATTTTACCTGTAAAATATTATGACCGGAGGCTACAGGTAACAATTACACGAATAATAATATCCAGCATATCTGCATTTATATAGCTAAGACGATCATAACTTAATGAGGTGCCCGTTTCATGATCGGAGTCGTATATATTACAGCTGGAAGTATGGAAAATGCATCGGAAATCGCAAGGGAACTGGTAGAAAGGAGGCTTGCAGCCTGCGTAAATATGTTTCCTATATTTTCAATATACAGGTGGAACGAACAGGTAGAAGAGCAAAATGAGATCGCCCTTCTAGTAAAAACCGATTCTTCCCGCCTTGACGAAATCATAGAAACCGTAAGGTTCCTTCACACATACGACCTGCCTGCTATCGAGTTCTGGGAGGTTAAAGGAGAGCAGGAGTACCTTGACTGGGTCCATGTAAACAGTTCATAAGAAAACCTTAAATCCCCGAGCAGATCCTGAACTGGAAAGTTTGAAGCCGGAATTAAAATCGGAGTATCTGACTATCAGCTCTCAAAAATTAGCAGGATTAGCTTATTCACAGGAGAATTAGCTCATTCACAGGATTAGCTTTATATGCTAGTTATAACTTTACCTAATTGGATTTCCAAAAAGCGCGGGAGTAACCAAGCGGTCAACGGTGGCAGACTCAAGATCTG
>DUIO01000257.1:0-1730 GCA_013330315.1 Methanosarcina sp.
TCCTTGCCAAAAGACTCCGAAACCAGGTAGACCAGGTAATTATCGGTGAAAGCATTCCCGGAGGCACAACAACCGCAATGGGAGTTTTAAATGCACTCGGATATAACGGAAACGTTAGCAGCAGTGCAGATGAAAATCCGCTTGAGCTTAAAAAACAGGTTGTAGAAGAAGGTATGAAAGCCTCAGGCCTCACATTTGGCTGTTTGAAAGACGACCCCATGAAAGCTATTACCTGCATGGGGGATCCGATGATGGCTGCAGTCGCAGGGCTTGTTGCGGGTTTCCAGGGCACTGAGACCACTGTAGTACTTGCCGGCGGGACCCAGATGGCAGCAGTTTATGCTCTGGTCAAACACATGGGCTTTAATACGGAAAAAATTGCGATTGCAACTACCCGTTATGTGGCAGAAGACAAATCAGCAAATTTCATCGAACTGACTGGGAAGCTCGGGGTGCGTGTAGTCTATGTTGCAGACCCAGGTTTCGGAAAGTCCAGTCTTAAAGGACTTCACAGGTACGAGACCGGGACTATAAAAGAAGGCGCGGGTGCAGGCGGAGCTATGTATCTCGCAGGCCTTTTCGGGATTACCCAGGACCAGTTCAGAACCGAAGTTGAAAATGTCTGCAANNACTAAAAATTAAAACAAAAAGGGAAATTGAGAGCCTATTAAGGCTCATTTTAAAAAAGAATTTAATTTTCCAATTCCTTAATTTAGACCTTTTCTCCAGGTCAGGTTCCAACCATAGCTTTTTGAGTATCTTCAGAAGGCTTAAGGTTATTTTTAGAAGACACCCTGCAGTCAAGCGATGTTGTTGCATGAAGCATGTTAGCTCCCCCCGATAAACATGCTTCAGAGCTTACGCGCCCACAGCTCCGGCAGTAATAGAAGATATTAGAACCCATTACCTGGCGTTTTAGCCTGGCTTCACATGCACTGCAAAACTTATGAACACTAAGATTTTCCATTGAGACTCCTCATCCGTAAATCATAATTGAATCGAGCCTTGCAGTGCCTATTTTTGTCCAGTACCTGCAAATACTACAATACTGGGTCTTGCCGTCTGAGCTCATTTTCAGTTTGGCATGGCATTTTGGACATATTTTTAGATGTTTCGTAAATAAACCCCCTTAATTCCATTTTTAGAGTCATAGAGTTTTAGCGGCAGATAGTCCCTTAAACCTGAGAATATTTCATGAAGTCTCAACGACCGGACTTAAGATACCCAGCGGCACAGGGAAAACCATCAACTCAAACCCCTGAAGTTAATAATTCAAAAGCTATTTTCTACTTTGAACTGAAATAAATTGAAATCCCCTGGACAGACTCCAGATAAAGGTGTTTTAAGCTAACTGGAAAGTATTGCTTAAAAACTGGATCTATCCGATCTCGCTGCATCAATGCTACAACAAGTATCAAATATATTATTCCTGAAAGGATATAAGGTTTAGCTTGAAAACAACTATTTTTATATGTGATTAGAAGGCAAAAGGATGCCACCAGCGTAAATACTATAAAAAGAAAGCAGAAACAAATCGAAAAAAAGAAGAAAACATCGGCACAAGAGCATTAGTTGGATAAGTATCAAATCTAATTTTAATCAGATAAGGAAGTTATTTGAATAAATATCAAACACAATGTTCATCAAATAAAGGTAAACTATCAGATAAAGACGGTTAAAACATGCAAGCTGCAAACAAGTTTGAAATTAAATAAAAGTATGTTTTGACA
>DUIO01000257.1:1783-6285 GCA_013330315.1 Methanosarcina sp.
CATAACCGAGCGGTCACCGGTTCAAATCCGGTCAGGCCCATACTTTACCCATAAAATTTATATCCTAAGAACCGATTGTATGTGAAGGTTCTAAGGAAAAAATAATCTAAACAAAACCCATTCCGTAAAGCCGCTTTAACTCAGTTGGTAGAGTGTCTGGCTGTTAACCAGAATGTCGTAGGTTCGAGCCCTGCAAGCGGCGTAAATTCTTTGCTTTTTTAATTCAGAATAATTTTCATTCACGCATCCAGGTTTTATCTGGATATTAATCGGATTTTTCTCAAATTTGTTCAAATTGTTCAAATTTATCCAGATTACTCAGATTTATCCGGAGTACTTAGATTTATCCAGATTGTTCAGAATTCATATGGATTTTATCCGGAATTCGGCTCTTGTCCATTATTTCAAGTATTAATGTATCTTTATTTTAATATTTTTTTGTCATTTTGTGTTATAGTCCAGGGTTATATTTAATATTATATATTTATCCTAATTTAAGTTCTGGAATTACCTTATATTCGTGTTTGGCTGGATATTTAAGTTTCCGAAACACTTAATAATTTATAATTGAATAGTTTTTCATTATGGCAGTAAAGGATTGAGGGATATCGGGGATTTTTAAAAGGGGAGAATTCCTGAATAGCTTATCGATAATCTAACTGAGACAATTATTAAATATAGTGGAGAAGAATAAGTATACGGATTCTCTTCCGGGGAAAAAAGTAAATAAATCACTCTGATGAATAAAGTAAATAAATCACTTCTCTCATTACTACCTACCTTCTAACCGAATTATTCTGATACTGAATCCTATCGACTGCTATTTAATCAGACTGAGGTTTATACACATGGTTTCAATTAGGAAAGAAGATGTAATCGTACCTTTAGATGTCCCGAAAGCAATGCATGATACATACGTAAAAAACTACATGGAAATAACGAAGGGTAGCGGCAGACTGATGCTTTTTGCAGGGGACCAAAAAGTAGAACATTTGAATGATGACTTTTTTGGACCTGGCGTTCCGGAGGATGATGCCGACCCTGAACACCTTTTCAGGATTGCAGCTCAGGCAAAAATAGGGGTTTTTGCAATCCAGCTAGGGCTTATTGCTCGCTACGGTATGGACTACAGAGATATTCCTTACCTCATAAAGGTAAACTCCAAAACTCACCTTGTTGAAACCGCACAGGCTGATCCTTTTAGCAACCTCTGGTATGATGTTGATCAGGTAGCCGAATTTAAGGAGAACAGCGGGCTCAATATCCTTGGTGTAGGATACACGATTTATCTTGGCAGTGAATTTGAAGCCGAGATGCTCGTGCAGGCAGCTCAGGTAGTTTATGACGCCCATCAGCACGGAATGGTATCCGTACTCTGGATATACCCCCGTGGAGCTGCAGTAAAAGACGAAAAGGACCCTCACCTTATTGCAGGGGCAACAGGAGTTGGAGCCTGCCTGGGATCTGACTTTGTGAAGGTTAATTACCCCAAAAAGGAAGGAGCAAAATCTGCCGAAATCTTCAAGGAAGCTGTCAAAGCAGCCGGGCGTACCAGAGTCGTTTGCGCTGGCGGTACAAGTGATGAAGCCGAAGCTTTCCTTAAAAAGCTCTATGATCAGATCCACATGTCCGGAGCTTATGGCAACGCGACCGGAAGAAATATTCACCAGAAATCCCTAGACGAAGCTGTCCGCATGTGTAATGCTGTCTACGCCATAACCATTGAAGACGCAAGCGTCGAAGATGCCCTGAAAATTTACAAAGGAGAATAAATAGAGAATTGATAATGAGGATTTACAAAGAAGAGTTAAGCAAAAAAGTAAGGTAGAGATCCTCTGGAAGGGCATAAAACATCATAAAATATCATACAGTGTCAAAAAATAAAAAAATAAAAATAAGAAAATAAAAACGTCTAAAAATCAGAGCACGTTGGAGCCTTATAATTATGGAAATCCCGGACCATAAGACAAAGATCGTCTGCACAATAGGGCCTGCCTCTTCTTCTGAGGATATGATCAGGCAGCTCATGCTTGCGGGCATGAATGTGGCAAGAATCAATTTCTCCCACGGAGACTTCGAGAGCCATGCCAGGGTTGTTAGAAACATCCGTAAAGTCGCAGATGAGCTGGACAGGACAATTGCAATCCTTGCAGACCTTCCAGGTCCAAAGATCCGTATAGGAAAGCTCGAAAAAGAGCCAATCATGCTCCACAAAGGAAACCTGATAACCCTCACCGTTGACGACGCGCCGGGAAATGAGGAACGCATTCCTGTAAGTTATAAACAGCTTCCTGAAAGCGTATCTCCCGGAAGCCTCATTTACCTGAGCGATGGGTTCATACAGCTCCGCTGCAGGGAAGTCTCAGGAAAAGATGTGCTCTGTGAAGTCCTTATAGGAGGGGAACTCTATTCGCATAAGGGGTTAAACCTTCCGGGAGCGAAAATTTTCCTTGATCCCGTAACCGAAAAGGACTTCAAAATCCTTGAATTTGCCCTTGATGAAGAAATTGATACTTTCAGTATCTCTTTTGTCGAAAATGCAGAAGATATTAGAAAGGTCCGGAATTTCGCTGCTTTCAGGGGAAAGCAGGTATATATTGTCTCAAAAATCGAACGCAGGCAGGCTGTAGAAAATATTGATCAAATTCTTGATGAGACCGATGCACTCATGGTCGCGAGAGGTGATCTTGGAGTCGAAATTCCGATCCAGGAAGTTCCTTCGGTCCAGAAAGAACTTATCCAGAGATCAAAACTTCTGGGAATTCCTGTGATTACTGCAACTCATATGCTGGCTTCCATGACTGACAATATAAGGCCCACACGTGCCGAAGCTACAGATGTTGCAAACGCAATTCTTGACGGAACGGATGCGGTCATGCTCTCGGAAGAAACTGCGGTTGGAAATTATCCTGTAGAAGCCGTTGAGATGATGGCAAAGATCGCAAAAACAACCGAAAACTGGCGCTCACGCACCAAATGGGGGCTAGATACAATGATTAAAGCCATAACCGCCAGGGAAATGTCAGTAGATGAGGTAATTACCCTTCAGGTTTATGAAGCCCTGCAGAAACTGCCTGTTGCAGCCGTACTGACCCCTACAAGGAGCGGAGCAACACCCCGAAGGATATCTCGCTTCAATCCGGACCCCTGGATCCTGGCTTTCAGCCGCGTCCCCAAGACCTGCAGGTTCCTTTCTCTGTCTTACGGCGTCTATCCTGTCATTGTGAAGGAAACTATTGACAGCTGGGAAAAGGAGACAACTGAAAAAACAAAAGAACTTGGATTTGCGAAGAGCGGAGATATTGTAATTCTCACTCAGGGACCTNNTTATGTTATGAGGTTTCATTTATGAAACGAAAGGACCCAGCAACAAAGAACCAGAAATATCTGGCTGTCTTCCTGGCCGTAACAATGTTTCTTTCTGCCTTTTTAATATATTTCACGGCCACCGATTCAAAAACAGACAATGATAATACCCCCAATTCAGGAGCTGACGGAGAACTCATCACGGTTCCTTTCTCACAGGTTCCGGGCAAGCATGTCCAGCACCAGTTTAACTCCATTGCCGATGGATTGAATATGTCCCCTGAAGGAGTGACGAATGCGGTTTATGTTGACCTCCAGAAAACAAGAGGAACACCGTTAGAGTATGTCTTCGGAAACGAGCAGACTATGAATACTTCTTTCTCTTACGGTGCTGATGTTACGAAGAGATACGGTGCAAGTTATGGTAATGAGAGCGGTTTTGAGCTGCACCAGATTCCTGAGCAGGAGATTGACATGCCTCTGAATACACAGGCTATGCCATATGAAGGATATCAGATCCTTGACCGGACAAACGGTACCTACAATATCTGGAACGTTGTTGGAAGCCCTTCAATTATCGGTCCGATCCAGAGTGTAGTGAGCGTAATCGGCGTCCTTGAAGGAAACGAGACCTCAACAACCGAATATAACCAGGTTTTGAGCCAGGCCGACCTGGAAGGGAGCATTTACCAGGAAGTTGTCAAAAGAACAAACTCCTCGGAAGAGATATCTGCCGAACAGTATTATAGAGACCTTAAAAAACTTGATGATGGGAGTTACATGCAGACCTCCATTTATCTTAACCCTGATCCCGAAATAAATGAAAAGATTTCGGCCTATCAGGCAAATTCAAGCGAACGTGGAGTGACCTATAACGTAACCATATCAGAAAATATTACTAAACTGGTAATAAGTTCAGATTTTGAGAGTATATATAATGAAAGTAACCTGCTTTCGATATAAGCAGGTAAATTTTCTTTTTTAGCCCTCTGAACGAGTCTTTAATTACTCGAAATTTTTATTTTTATTCTTCTTTTTATTTCCCCGGATTTAATCTCTTGAGTTGCATTTTGAATCTGAGGACTGAAAATTTTTCCGAAAATTGTAACGTAATTGCAATAACTCCTTTTTTGCTAGCTCAGCAGGCTAATTATTAAAGATATCAAAGAGCTACTCAAGAGATTAAATCCGGGGAA
>DUIO01000202.1 GCA_013330315.1 Methanosarcina sp.
TAGTGAAGAATTCTTCTACTTAGTATTTAATATTTATCGGTGCTCAATTATAATTTAATTATACTCAAATTAAGTTTTCTTTATTTTATCTTATTTTCAAGATCAGTTAATTATCCCTTAGAGAAGTTATAATAAAGATCAGTTGAGCAATGGTATGAGGAGTCTACAGTATTTAAGTAACACTCAAATTATCAGTGGGATTGAATGAGCGCAAACAAATATTTGCTTTATTTTTATTTATTGTATATTTTCAGGCTGGTCATGTAAACTTTATGTAACCCACGTAAATGGAAAAAAGAATAATACAAAAAAAGAATAATACAAAAATAAGAATAAAACAAGAAAAAGAATAAAACAAGAAAAAGAATAAAAAGAATAAAAATAAAAAGAATAAGAATAAAAAAAGTATTTTGAATATGAAATACGATGTTCCATATTCATACTTATAAGTGTTTTTACCGGATTCAATAAGTCCTTGCAACGTAAACGCGAGTTTCGGTTTCTGTTCCGCAAGACGGGCATTTCTCTTTTCCTTTTCCTCTCGGCGTCAATGGAATCCCAAGAATGCCTGCCCCTATCTGGTCTTCCATTGCAAGTCCGCACTCTTTTTTGCCACACCAGGGGATTGTTGCAACCCCTTTCTGGATCTTTTCTTTTACTTCATCAACGTCGGTACAGTCAAAGATCCGGCTTTCAAGTGCAGAATCGGCTTTTTCGTAAAGGCTTTTCTGGATTGCCTCAAATTTCAGGCGAACTTCGGTTTCTATCTCTGCAAGAGGGATCTGTTCTTTTTCTCCGGTATCTCTCCTGACAGAAACAGCAACATTGTTTTCCAGGTCACGCGGGCCGATTTCAAGCCTGAGAGGCACACCTTTCATTTCCCACCTGTAATACTTTGCCCCGGGGCGCAGGTCACTTGCGTCGATTTCCACTCTAATTCCTGCTTTCTTCAGGCGTTCCTGGACATCCCTGCAAGCTGCAAGTACCGCTTCTGCCCCTTTCTTGAATATGATGGGGATAACGACTACTTGAACGGGTGCAATTTCAGGAGGCAGGACAAGACCTTTGTCATCTCCATGGGTAGAAATCATGGCTGCAATGGACCTTTCTGAAATCCCGTAACAGGTCTGGTGGGCATAGAGCTGTTCACCTTCTGGAGACTCATACTTTATATCAAAGGTCTTGGCAAAGTTGTTTCCAAGATGATGGACCGTACCTATCTGGAGGGTCTTTCCGTCTGGCATCATGGCGTCGAGAGCATCGGTATAGTCCGCACCCGGGAATTTGTCCCAGTCTGGTCTCCTCGAACGGAGCACAGGAACTCCAAGCCTGCGGTATATCTCAGTATAAAGCTCAACAGCTTCTTTTACCTGGGCTTCCGCATCTTCCCATGTGGCGTGCACGGTATGGGCTTCTTTAAAGGAGGTAATCTCTCTGAGCCTGATCAGAGGACGGGTGTGCTTTGTCTCATAGCGGAAAGTGTTAACTATCTGATAAAGTTTGAGGGGAAAATCTGCATGTGACCTTACCCAGATTTTGTACATTGGGTATATAGCAGTCTCACTCGTGGGGCGGAGGGCCAGAGGTATGTCAAGGGGGTCTTTTCCTCCATGTGTGACCCAGTAGACTTCATTTTCAAAGCCTTTAATATGCTCGGCTTCTTTCATGAATTCGTTTTCAGGGATAAGCAGGGGAAAGAGGGTTTCCTGGTGTCCGCTGTTGTCAAGAATTTCCCTTATAATATTGTAAGTGTTCCTCCTGATGGCAAAGCCGAAGGGATACCAGACGTAAAGCCCCTTTACAGGGTAGCGGACATCCATTATTTCTGCCATCCACAGAAGGTCGTTATACCAATCGCTGAATTCCTCCTTTGGAGGGAGTGCTGCTTCTTTTTCGCTTTCTGCCATAGCTTCACCGTATTATTATGATCCAGGTTAATTCTTATGATAAACCGTATGAAGGCTTTAATTCAGTATCTGGCTGTCATTATTGCCTTTCGGTGCAGGGTAATTGTTTTATCCTGCAGGAATCGGTATATAGAGATTCACTTTTTATGAACAGGTAGACTATAATTTCCGGACATTAATAGCTGCTGATCAAGTATAATTGACTTAATTAGTCTTCTGTTCAATCAGGCTATCTATGAAGACCCTGAAAGGGACTTTTTGGATATTATACCGATGCAGAATTCCTATCATTTTATCCGGACTGAAAGTGCAACACAGTCCTTAAATTAATTGCCCTTAACGAGATAAAAGTAAATAACTATATGGGGGTTTACCCCCTAAATCCTGGTCGGGCTGTTAAAAACCGGAAAAAAGGATTAATCTCCTCCAAGGGGCTGAATGCTATCCGAGACGTCATGTGCAAGTTCCGATTTGTCAACATCGAAAACTATCATGCCGGTATTCAGTTTCTCGGCTTCTTCTTTTGAGAGTTTGGTAGCAACAGCCTTTTTTGAAATTATTGCGCTATTGCCTAGAGGGTCTTCGATGATAACTGTAATTTTCCTCTCGCCTTCGATTACTTCATTGAGCATGCACAGAAGTTCCTGGCTACGGGCAAATTTCTCTTCATCCTCCCTAACCCATTTGCTTGCGGTCTTGAGGACGTTCTGGACCCTCTGCAGCACGCCTTCAATGTTTGTTATATACGAATCAGAAACCGCGCCGGGCTCGACAACAATTCCCATTTCAGGAATGCGGATCGTTCCTGAGGTTGAGCGGATAACCCGTGCATTGAGGTCTTCCAGGCTCTCTACTGACAGCTCATAACGCATTGGCTCTTTGCTGGAGAGGATCATAGTATCTGCAAAACGGAAACTGCACGGGCATTTTGCAGTTATGTACATGATCTCCCCGAAATATGGAATATTATCTCTCTGCCACTTCATTATAAGGTCTTCACAACATAGAGGGCAGGAGATTTTCGTTTCAAAGCTGTCTTTCTTAAAATAATCTTGATTCAATATTTTCCACCAGTAATTTTCGATCTATCGATTTTGATACCTGTAGGTGTTACAATTACAGTATTTCCTTTAACACCTGCGATATCCCCATGAACATCGACAACAACATCTTTCAGCTCTTTTAAAACCCTATCCCTTAACAGGTCATCGCCTCTGATATTGGAGATGTCAATCATGAGAATATTGCCGTTATAAACCTCCTGCTTGAGTGCGGATACCTGGTTAATACTTGAGACTTCTGCAATTTTTACGTAAGTCTCTGCAGGCTCGTCCTCCAGAACCTCTTCATATTTGCTGAGGTCAATTTCAGTGTAATCTTCGGCACTGGTAGAACTTTTTACATTGCCGCCAAGGATTTTGTCTATGAGTTTTGCCATTTATGCACGCCTTTTGTATTTTTTTAAATTTAGATAGTATCTGTCCTATATTGGGATCTATATTAATTAATTTTGCTATTATAAAGCCACACTGGTTTCCGACTTTTATTCTGAAAAGTTTTCGTTTATTGCAGGAGTTTTTTTCTGGCAAAACACTGTTTTAAGGCATGTTCAGAATTCAAAACTCCAGATTTTGTCCCCTACATGACTTATTGACTTTATGGCTTTTCCCGAATCCGAATCAACCATCTGCTGCCCTTCCATGAGGGCTTTTCCTATCGCAAGAGGTTTTCTGTGAGTTTCTTCGACTATAATTACCAGGTCCCCTTCTTTTATCTCAGGGTCGGCTGCTACGATACCCGGAGCCATAATATCTGCTCCGTTTGATACAAAACGAATTGCTCCTTTATCCACAACGACAATGCGTTTTTGTAGCCCCATCTCAAGAGCTCCGCGGACTGTGGGAAAAAGACGCCCCTCTATTTCGAACAGAAAAGGCTTGCCTTCAATAAGGATTAGGGAATATTCATCAAGTGTAACTTTTTCGAGAGTTTTGTTTTCCAGGTCTGCCATCTCTTCTCCAAAGGCAGATTCAAGATCCTTTAGCATCTTATTTTTTATATTTTTCCTCAGCTGAACTCTTGACTTGACTTTCAATCAATCACCTTATTTCAAAAGGTTGCATTTATTCATAGGATAGGGCTTTTGAGCCTTTTAAAGCTTATGCGGAGCCCCGAGAATTTTAAACCCGAATGTCCGGTATCAATCTTGATATCCTCTTGAAATCCTAATATTATCTTAAAATCCTAATATCCTCTTAAAATCTTAATATTATCTTAAGTTTTTTCACTTTTATTCATATCTTTATGAATAGCATCAAGAGAAGCATCAGAGCACTTCCAAAAAAGACCGTTTCATAGCCTAAAGGCTCTATGAAAAGGCTTCCAAAAACCGGTATCAATCCAAGACCTGCATAAATTCCGGTATTAAAAATTCCCATTGAAGCTCCACTCGAGCTTATTCTGGACACGGCAGCAATAAGTCCTATAACTGCAGCTCCTCCTCCGGCTCCTATGAGGAAGAATGCCAGAACAGGGGCTTTTACGGAGAGAAAAATTCCTGCAGCTGCAAGGATTATTCCAGCCCTTACTATGTTTTTATACTCTGTTCCTGTCCTTCCTGCAACAAGGGAGCTTAGCATTGCAGCCAGGTATGAAGCAGAAATTGCAAGCCCAAGTTCCGGCTTTGTCAGAAAGCCAGCACTGTAGTCCGGATAGTTCGAAGTTAGCAAGCCTGTGGCTCCGTAGAGCAGGACTGAAATTACCCAGAGTCTCCAGATTCCGTACTCAAAAAAGGCATTTCCGGCTTTTTTCATATATTTGCCCGGATTATAATCCTTTGAAGGCTCGTATTCCTCTTTTAAACCTTTCTTGTTGTTTAAGGTGCCGGACTCTTTCTTACGCCTTTCAGGGCTATTCAAATATATCAGTTCCCTGGCTTCTCTCAAGAGGAAGGTGAAAGAAAGGCATGCAAGAAGAGTAAAAATGCTTATTGCAGCCTTTATTCCTATGTCCGCAAGCATTCCTGAGAGAAAAACCCCTGAAGCCAGACCTGCGTTCAGCAGGAAATTAAATTCTCCCATACTTCGCTGGCTGTCTCTCCATTCCGCAATCATGGAAAAAGCAGCAGGGAAAAAAGCCCCACAGCCCAGGCCTTCTACACNNAAGGACCCACAGGTTATCAGAAAACGAGATAAAAAGTCCGGCAATAACGGTAAGTGTAATTCCCAACCCTGCCACCTTCAGGTTTCCTATTCTGTCAGCAAGGATTCCGAATGGAAGAAGGGTTAGCAGGGCTCCTACAAAATATCCGGAATAAAGCAAGCTTGAAATGGCAGGGTTCGCGTTACCCTCTCCTGCAAGCTCGGGAAGGACAGGAATTGCTGCATTTGAAAGGCCCTGGATTGCAAAGACCGAAGAATAAATTATGAGTTTTTTCGAGTTCATGGTTTCGAATCTGTGTTTTTCTGTTTTGTGTGCCTGTTAATTAATTTTTTTGTTTGATTTCTGCAGCTGGCCGGTAACGAAGTACTGGTTCGATAAAGCTCCTGGAGTATTATGATATCTTAAATTAAGTAATAATTTTATAGCATTTTAGCTTAAGTAATAGTTTTTTAGTTTTTCAACAGAAGCGTCCCTGTCAGGATAATGCCGTTTACGATAAATAATTCCTCAAAGCTCAGAAACTCTATAAGTAACCCTGAAGTAATCGGGAGTAAGGAAAGACCTGCATATATGGTTGTATTAAAAAGTCCCATGGTAAGTCCCCTGTCCGCATCCATTCTCGCGACAGCCAGGGCAAAACCCACCATTGCGATTCCTGACCCGCCGCCCATGCTGGAGAATCCAAGAAATGGGTAATCTATAGCAAAGAAGGCTCCAAAAGCAGAAAAAACCAGTCCTATCCAGATTATTGTTTTTTCCTTTACTTTAAAACGCCCTACAAGGAGAGAAGTTATCATGGCGCAAATATAAAGGCTAGCAATAGCACTTCCGAGCTGGACTTTTGACAGAATATTAAGGCTGTAGTCCGGATAGTAAGCTATGAGNNGAAGTGAATATAAGGACCGCACCTTTAAGGAATATATCTGCAAGCATTCCTGAGAATAAAGCTCCTGTAGCCAGTCCTGCATTGAAATGAAAAGTAAATTCCCCCATACAGCGCCCCGGATCTTTGCACTTTGAAAGTGTTGAATATGCAGCAGGAAAAAATGCTCCACAGGCAGAACCTTCAATAAATCTGGCAATAAAAAGAATCCACAGGTTCTCTGAGAGAAAAATGATTAGCCCTGAAATAACCGTAAAGACAATCCCAAGCGCTATGAATCTGAGGTTTCCGAACCTGTCGGCAAGAATTCCGAAAGGGAGCATTGTCGCGAGTGCTCCAAGAAAGTACCCTGAGAAAAGGAGGCTTGATGCAAATTCCCCATATACACTGTGGTAGTGGGCTGCAAGTTCCGGCAGGATTGGAATTACGGCATTGGAAAGCCCCATGATTGCAAAAGCTGCAATATAAATCAAACGCCTGTCAGGGTGCATGAACTAAAAACCCGCAATCTCATATAAGTTTCTTATCGTAGTTCGCCTTCAGGGGACTATTCTCTCTTTTTTGAAGGTCTGCGGGCCTTTTATGATACATTGTTTTTTAAAACACATTAAATATTTATATGCAAAACGTAAATTTATTAGTGACGTTTTGGCATGATATTTCTCATATTATATTAGACTGGTACTAAATGCATAGCTATTTATATAATTAA
>DUIO01000200.1 GCA_013330315.1 Methanosarcina sp.
CTCCGGGCCCTACAGAAGATAAGCTCAAGCCAAGGATAAAAGATACGGCAAAGATCCTGTGGGCGCTTTATGTCCTGATCTCTGCCGTTGAAGTTGTGGCACTGATGCTTGCAGGAATGTCCCTGTATGACGCCCTCACGCACACTTTTGCAGGCATGGCATGTGGAGGCTATTCCCCTTATGGTCTGGGGATTGAAGCTTTTAACAGCCCTCTTATAGAATTTATTCTCACATTTTTTATGTTCGCAGCCGGAGCGAACTTTGCCCTGTATTACAGGGCGATTTTTATTGACAGTAACTTTCTTCTTAAAGATGAGGAGTTCAGGGCTTATACCTTTATTCTTCTGGGATTTTCAGGCCTTCTCACCCTGGTTCTGTACAAAGATATGGATTTTTCCCTTTTCAATTCTTTCCGTTACGCCATATTCCAGATTACCTCTATCATGACGGCTACGGGCTTTGCTTCAACTGATTTTAACCTCTGGACAGATTCGGCAAAGGTCCTGGTTTTTGCGGTCATGTTTATAGGCGGCTGTGCAGGCTCCACCGGGGGAGGCATGAAGGTCGTGCGTTTTCTGCTGATGTTAAAGTATGCGAGGAGAGAGCTGTTCAAATTTGTTCATCCAAGGCTTATAAGGCCCATCAGATTCAATAACAAAGCAGTGCCTGATGATGTTTTACAGTCCATCCTGTCCTTTGTTGTGATTTACATATTAGTTTTTATCTTCAGTGCAATGTTCCTGACTCTGCTTGGAGTCGACATGATCAGTTCTGCTACCGCTTCGATTGCAACCCTTGGAAATATAGGACCTGGTTTTAACGTAGTCGGACCTATGGCAAACTTTTCAGCACTCCCTCCCCTGGGAAAAATTATCCTGATAAATAATATGTGGGTCGGCAGACTTGAAGTTTACACAGTGCTTGTGCTCTTTACAAGCGATTTCTGGCAGTCCTGATGAAGGATTTTGAGAAAAAAAGATACCCCTGAAACTTCAGGTATCTTTTTTTCAAGTTCTCTCCTGAATTATCTCCCGGATTTCTTCCAAATTTTTCGGATTTTTTAATTTCTATTTCAGGTTTTTCCAATTTATTTTTCAGGTATTTTTTTAGATCTCTGATCTTCAGGCTCCCTATTTCCCCTGTAGGATTAAATCCTTAATTTATTTCTTCATATACTCCTTAAATTTTAGTAGTCATTAAATTTTATTGGTCCGCTATTTATATCCTGTAATTATTATTTATTTTATTCATATCATACTATTTATTAGAGTCCGCCCATTTATGTTTTCTTTTTCCAAAGACTACTTAAGCAAGTAGAGTAATCTATCTGGAAATAGTCTTTTTTCCAGGGAATCTTATGAAAGCAATAATTATAGGGGCAGGCCAGGTAGGATTTCATATCGCAAAATTTCTTTCCCTTACACATGATGTGATTGTAATTGAGAAGGACGAAGATGCTCTGAGGCGGGCAGATGAACTGGATGTTCAGGTCATGGAAGGGAATGGTGCAAACGCTGATATTCTTGCCAGTGTCCTTCCTGATGCAGATATTCTCGTTGCTGTTACGGGAGTTGATGAAGTTAATATCGTCGCCTGTATGACCGCAAAGCTCATTATCAGATCTCATGGCTGGAAGGATACAAAAACCATAGCAAGGGTCAGCAATCCTGACTATATCGATGTGCCTGTTACTTCCAGAGCTCAGGTAGGCGTGGATGTTATGATCTGCCCTGAGCTCGCTCTTGCCTCGGAGGTTGCCGAGGTTCTTTCAAACCCCTCTGCAATAGATGCGGAAATGTTTGCCGGGGGTAAAGTTCAGATGATGGAGTTTGCTATCCGCCCCGATAACAGGCTTGTGGGAAGGCATATGTATGACCTCAAGCTTGAAGATTGCTGTATTGTCAGTGCGATCTTCCGAGAAAATGAAATAATTATCCCCAGCGGAGACGATTTAATCAAGGCAAATGACCACATGGTAATTGTAGGAAAGCCAAGAGCCATGGAAAACCTTGAAACTGTTTTCGGAAATGGAGAGCCACACAGAATTAGAATTCTCCTTATAGGCTGCGGAATTGTCGGGTTCTATCTCGCTAATATTATAGATAAAGATGAGAATGCAGACCTCAAAGTCATAGAATATAGAAAAAGCCGCTGTATAGAAGTGGCTGAGATGCTGGAAAATGCCCTTATACTCAATGGAGATGGCACTGATGTTACTCTCCTTAGAGAAGAGAATATAGAAGATATGGATGTTGTTATTGCTGTCACGGACAGCGATGAAAAGAACCTTCTCTGTTCTCTTCTGGCAAAGCAAATGGGGGCAAAAAAAGTAATTGCAAGGGCTGACCGCTCCGACTATGTGCCGCTTTTTGAAATGGTGGGAATTGATATTGCAGTAAGCCCCAGAGAAGCAACCGTAAACGAAGTCCTCAAACTCACCATGGGAAAAGGCATAGAGGCACTTGCAACGCTTGAAGGCGAAAAAGCGGAGATTATCGAGTATACTGCATCCGACCAATCGAAAATCGTAGGAAAGCCTCTCAGCAAGGTTAAGTTTCCTAAAGGTGCGATTATCACCATGGTAGTTCATAATGATGAGGTAATTATTCCAAGAGGGGAATTCGTAATTCAGGAAGGGGATAGAGTTATCGTTTTTGCACTTTCTTCCGCTGTCAGGCCTGTTGAGAAACTATTTAAATAAAGAATAAATATGAATAGTTATGAGTACATTAAAAAGGTCATAAGATTAAAAACAAAGGATTGGCATGAATATTAAGATTGTTTTTTATGTGCTTGGCGGTTTGCTGAGGCTCCTTGGGGCGCTCATGGTTATTCCTCTCGGAGTTGCCTACTATTATGGGGAAAATCTAACGCCCTTCCTAGTATCTATTATAATAACAGTTGTTACCGGATTAATTCTGCTTTCCTACAAAACCGATGAAGAATGGATGCGCAAAGAGGGCTTTGCAATCGTTGCTCTTGGCTGGCTTGCAGCTGCAGTCTTCGGGGCGATTCCTTTCATGCTTGACGGGATTTCTCCACTCAACTCCCTTTTTGAGTCCATGTCTGCTTTTACTACCACAGGCTCGACGATCCTGACAGATATAGAAAGCCATCCTAAAGGCATTCTTTTCTGGAGGTCCATGATGCAGTGGCTTGGAGGCATGGGAATTATCGTTCTATTCATTGCTATCCTGCCAAAGCTAGGGGTTGCAGGGCGTCAGCTTTTCCGGGCTGAAGCCCCGGGACCAACCGAAGACAAACTTAAACCTAGAATTAGAGAAACCGCAAAAATCCTGTGGATGGTTTATTTTGTAATCTCTTTTGTCGAAGTTGTTGCTCTCCTGCTTGCGGGCCTTTCATTATATGATGCAGTTACCCATACTTTTACAACAATGGCATGCGGAGGCTTTTCCCCTTACGGGCTGAGCGTCGAAGCCTTTAACAGCCCTCTAGTAGAATTTATAATAGTTTTTTTTATGTTTATTTCAGGCGCAAACTTTGCCCTCCATTACAGGGCTATTTATGTTGACAAGGACTTTCTACTCAAAGATGATGAATTCCGTTTTTATACAGCCCTTACTCTTGCAGCAACCGGGCTTTTAACCCTCCTGCTCTATCGCGATCTTGGCACAGGGCTTTTTGATTCTTTCAGGCTTTCGATTTTTCAGGTAGTCTCTATAATGACAACTACCGGGTTTGCCACAACCGACTTTAATCTCTGGTCCGAATCCGGAAAAATGGTGCTCCTGCTTGTAATGTTTATAGGAGGCTGTGCAGGCTCTACAGGCGGGGGTATTAAGGTTGTGCGCATCCTTATGCTCCTGAGGCATGGAAGAGTAGAACTTTTCAAATCCCTTCATCCCAGAGCTGTAAGAAGTGTAAAGTTCAATAATAAAAATGTCCCGGATGAGGTAATAAACTCTATTTTTTCTTTTGTAGTTATCTATCTTCTCATATTCATATCAAGTGCACTTATTCTTTCAGTGCTAGGAACGGATATAGTAACCTCAATAACTGCTTCAATAGCTACTCTCGGGAATATAGGTCCCGGCCTTAATGTAGTAGGCCCTATGGGCACATTTGACCCGATCCCGCCCCTCGGAAAATTAATCCTGATTGCAAATATGTGGATTGGGAGGCTTGAAGT
>DUIO01000282.1 GCA_013330315.1 Methanosarcina sp.
ATAGAGACCGAGCCAGTACCGCAGCCTATATCTGCAAACCGGTCCCCATCCTTAAGTCCGAGTTTGGAAAGGGATACTGCAATTATTTCGGGTTTTGTCGGACCGCCGCTAACACTTACTATATCGGACATTTTCTACCTCGGGAAATTAAAGCAAATATATTGAATGTAACGAATGTAACTAATAATGGCGTATAATTTGGAAGTTATATTAACCTTGGATGCGGCAGTTAGAGCCGACGATATGCGATTTATATCGGGTGCAAACCACATACGGATGCATATGGAGAGAGTATTATAAATTAGATATTTCAGATTTACCCGATTATAAATATAACTTGCTGTAGATATACCTTATTATCGGTAAGAAGGGGAATAAAGGAAAGTAAACTTTCATGAGCACCAGGGAGAGAAGGGTAAGAACTGCTAAAAAAGTATTTACCATATATAAGCAACCCAAACGGGGCTTATCAAAATTCAAGCACAATACTTCAAAAAGCATATCAGTACTTTAGAGTACTTTTTTAATTTATCTATTTTAATGGTGATTTTCCTTAATAATATCTTTTTTAACTTATTTTCCTTAATCGTGCCTCTTTAACGTATTTTCCATTAAATATTATTTCTTAACATATTTTCCATAATTAATACATTTCTTAACGTATTCTCCTTAATTATTCGTTTCTTAACATATTTTTCTTAATTATTCGTTTCTTAATAATACGTTTCTTAACAATACATTCATTTAACGATATCTTCATAAGCAGTTATTTTGCAAAGGCTGGAATAGATTTTGGAGAAGGGAAAAGAATAAAGATTCTTGCTTTGTGCGATACATTAAAAACAATTTTATAATTCTAAATTTAAGAATGTGTATAGATTTTTGAAAGAAAGAGATTTTAACTATAACAACATATGATAATGAAGTTTTCAGCAAGCTTAATATAGTATCTTTTTGAGGAACGCTAAGATATCTATAAAGTAAAAACAGCAAATAATTCCCGGAAAAAATATTTTTTAAACAAGGGGACGATGTCTTCGGTTTAATGTCTGATTTTCTGAATTACATACATAAAAGTACCTTTTTGACAGGAAAAACCCCGGCAGTGTAAGCCCGCCCCCTCGACGCAGGGCAATACCGCCTGGAAGAGATAGGAGGAGAATATATGAAAATTTATGAATCATATGAGGACCTGCCCAAATTAAAGCTGCCTTATGGAAATGAGGTGTTCATAAGCGACAGCACTATCCGCGATGGCTCCCAGATGCCGGGAATAGTCCTGAGTAGAGAACATAAAGTTCAAATTTATGAGTATCTGCACGAGATCGGGATCGAGAAACTTGAAGCCTTTGTGTTCAATAAAAGAGACAGAGATGCTGTTGAGCTTATGTTTGACAGGGGATATGAGTGTCCTGAAATTACAGGATGGGCAAGGGCTTCAAGAGGAGACATAGATAAAATTCTTGAGGTTGAAGGGCTTGAAGAGACAGGAATTCTGATGTCTGTCTCGGATACCCACATCCATTCCAAGATGAGACTTTCAGGCAGAGAAGAGGCTGAAGAAAAGTATCTTGACGCCCTTCAATATGCCGTAGATCATGGGCTCCGCACAAGGGCTCATCTTGAGGATATGACAAGAGCCGATAACTACGGGTTTGTTTTCCCCCTGGTAAAAAGGATTATGGAAATAGACCCTGAATGTATAATAAGAGTCTGCGATACAGTAGGATATGGAATGCCGTTCATGAATATTGACGAGCCCTATGGGATTCCCAAAATTATCCAGCACCTCAAAAAGGAGATTGGAGTCAAAAACATAGAAACTCATATCCATGACGATTACGGGTTCGGGTCAGCGAGTTCTATCGCAGGTTTCTGGCACGGAGCAAACTGGACAAGCGTGACATTCCTCGGGATAGGAGAACGCGCAGGAAACAGTGAAATGGAAAAAATCCTGCTTTTCCTGGCAGATAGGGTTGAAGGTTTTGACAAGTATAACCTTGAGCCTGTGACCCGTTTCGCAGAATTTATGGAAAAAGAGCTCGGGCTTAGAGTCCCCAGAAATAAGGCTGTTGTCGGGAAGAATATCTTTGCCCATGAGTCAGGTATCCACGCCGCAGGCGTCCTGAAAAATCCCTTCAATTACGAACCGTACCCGCCCGAACTGGTAGGAGGCACGAGGCTTCTTCTCATAGGCGACTCTTCAGTTCTTGAAGTAATACGTTATAAGGTTCAGGAAACCTTAAATGAACTGCTTGATGTTGAGACCATAGTAGAAAAAGATGACCGAAGACTGCTTAAAATCCAGAAAGAGATCCAGAAGCTTTACGACAAAGAAGAAAGGGTCTCCTGCATTTCGGATGAAGAGCTCCTTGCTTACGTTGAAAAATATTTCCTCTACCAGCCAATTTCCGATCCGGCAAGAACAGGCGCAGGCAAGCTTAAAAGCAAAGGAAAAATCCAGGAGCCGGCAGAAGAATAAGATTAAAGCCAGTAAAAAGCAGAAGA
>DUIO01000327.1 GCA_013330315.1 Methanosarcina sp.
GAGCAAGATCCACTAAAACAAGGATTGAAACTCGATAAGTCCTCTATCCCGTAACACAGTTATCGTTTACCGACAAAAAGCGTACCAATGCTGTCTCCTTTGATGATATCATACAGAGCGGACGGGTTTTTGCCGTTTGTAATGATAGTATCAATTCCCTGTGCGGTTGCCAGCTTTGCAGCTTGCAGTTTAGTTTTCATACCGCCTGTGCCGCGCCGAGAACCAGCGCCTCCGGCTAATGATTGCATGTCCTCGTCTATTGCGTTGATACGCTCTATCAGTTTAGCGCTGGGGTGGAGGCGAGGGTCGCTGTCATAAAAGCCGTCAATGTCGGACAGGATGATGAGCTTTTGAGCTCTGCATAATATCGCGACAACAGCAGAAAGCATATCGTTATCGCCAAATAGTCTGTCTTCAGATTCGATTTCGGTGTAGCTAACCGAGTCGTTTTCATTTACAACAGGGATAATGCCCATTTCTAGCAGGGAGTCAAAGGTGTTTGTCAGATTTTCCTTCTTTTCCTCAATTTCCATGTCCTCGGCGTTTAACAAAATCTGTGCGATGGTCTTGTCGTAGTCATTGAAAAATTTGTCGTATAAGTACATAATGCTGCATTGCCCTACCGCAGCTGCAGCCTGTTTCAAACGCCGAGGACATGGAAATTGAGGAAAAGAAGGAAAATCTGACAAACACCTTTGACNNCAGGCAATGCGGTCAAAGGAACGTAAATTGCTTTTCCCGATGTCATTTGTCAGGGTAGACGTCCCTACTTTGACAACAATTCTGTTTTTATACAAACTCAAATTATTCACCTTTCTTTTTCTACACGTGAATAATCCTGGGAGAGTGTTCTGTAAACGTCAGAAAATCATGGAAGATCTGTGATGTTTTGATTTTCATATACCCGGTAGTCGTGCCGTCGCTGCACCCATACCATTCTTCCGCAAGAACATCTTTATCGAAAATAATCTGTATCCCGTTGTCCTTATCCAATAGAGCACTGAAAACAGTCGTTGCCCCTATCTTTGTTCCCAGTGTTTTTCCCATCAAGTCGGCAGGAGCAAAAGAAACGCGGGAAACACCCAGTGCATTACTGAACTCTTTTGAGTTAAACGGCTTGTTTGCTGTGGTGATAAAGAGGAAAAACTCTGTCTTCTTTCTGTTGCACAGGAACAGCGTCTTGACCATTTTCATATCCAGAGCCTTATTAATCTGAACGCAGTCGTCCATCGTAATTGCTTCGTCGGTATCGACGCGCTCAAATGGGANNCCTGTATGTTTTTTCCTGGAGCTCCGTCTTAAACTCGGACGGCGCTGTCGTATAAATGTCACTTACAAAGAACATAATCAATTTCCTTTCACCTGAAACATCTGCATTTATAGTGTATCATGTATTTATGGATTACGAAAGCGAATGTATATAATGATTAACATGACATATCCAGATGCAAAGTAGGTGAAAACCGTATGGACACGAACATTCAAAAATATATGGCTTTCGTCAAAACTGTTGAATATGGCAGCTTTACAAAGGCGGCAGAAGTATTGAGCTATTCCCAGTCCGGTATCAGCCGCATGATTAACGATCTGGAAAAGGAATGGGGCGTGTCGATTCTTGAACGTGGGCGTGCCGGTGTGCGCCTGACTTCCGACGGATTAAAGCTGTTGCCTTTTGCTCAAAATGTATGTAACGAATATCAGAAATTGCAGGCGCAGGTGGACGAACTGAACGGCTTGCAATCGGGGTTGATCCGGATTGGTACATTTTCAAGCGTAGCGACCCATTGGCTTCCGAATATCATCAAAGAGTTTCAAAAGGACTACCCCAATATTGATTACGAGCTTCTGTTGGGCGACTATACGGAAATTGAAAACTGGATTTTAAAAGGGCGCGTGGATTGCGGCTACCTCCGGCTTCCTGCACACCCGGAGTTTGAAACAATATTTTTGGAGCAGGATAAGCTGCTTGCTGTTTTGCCTGAAGACCATCCGATGGCCGACTGTGAACGCTTTCCTTTAAAGGCTCTATGTGATTACCCTTTCATGCTTTTGGAAAAAGGTGCTAAGGCTGAAATATCGGAAATATTTGAAAAATCCAATATTAAACCAAAAGTACATTTTACGACATGGGATGATTATGCCATCATGTCAATGGTCGAAAGCGGATTGGGGATTAGCATCCTGCCGGAGCTTATTTTGCAGCGTATTCCATACCGAATTGTAATAAAAGAACTGGACATACCGGCGTACCGTAAGATCCGTCTTGCAATGAGAGACAAAAAATCTGCATCTCTTGCAGTTAAGCGATTTTTAGACTATCTGCAATATAGGAACAACTCAAAGGAAGAAAAGGTGTGAAAAATGCTTCTCGCCATTTTCAATTCTTTATTATTTTATTTTATTTTATTTTATTTCATTTTATTTCATTTTATAATAGGTAATATTTTATCTGCTTGCTTTTAAAAATCCACTAAAACAAGGATTGAAATTCTAATATTTTTTCCAATAATACCGCAAAGAATACTCGGCTAAATTATCCATATATAAAGCTTAGAGTCAGTTAAAGCCTTACCTCCTGAGAAAAGGAAGAAAATTTCCTGTGGTCCGGTTAAAGAATCTTCTAACTGCATGCAACCGTTGATTCCCGGACAAATGTTCCCAAAACCTGAAATAGAGAGACTCAAATAATTTATATGGGTGAATAATTCGTGAAAAAGACTTTCGAGAATGTTTACCAGTTAAAGCTTTCCATGAAAGGCATTATCCCCCGAATCTGGCGGCAGGTCCAGGTGCCGGAAAACTATACCTTTCTGGAACTTCATAAGGTTATCCAGGCTTCAATGACATGGGAAAATTACTATTTGCATGAATTTGAAATTTCAAACCCGAAGACGGGAAAGCCTGAAATTATAACCGCAGGTGGCGATGATTTCAAATATTCAGGAAAAGAACCGCCTGTGCCGGAGGACAATGCCAGACTTTCAGACTATCTCACGCTGGAAAATAACAACGCTCTATATACATACAACTTCGGCGACAACTGGCAGGTAGAAATCCTGCTTGAAAATATCCTTCCCAGAAGGAAAAAAACAGAATACCCCATCTGCATTGAAGGAGAAAGAGCAGCTGTACCGGAAGATGTGGGCGGAATACTGGGCTATGAAGATATGCTGGAGATCCTGAGGGACCCGGAACATGAAGATTATGAAGATACCATATTGTGGCTAGGGGAAGATTTTGATCCCGAATACTTTGACCCGAAAGACGTTTCCTTCTGAATTTCAAAAATTTCAGAACCCAAACCTGCGTTATCGGTCGAAGAACTTTATTTTTGAAACTTACTATTTTTAGCAACGACCCTCCTCTTTTTATCTCCTGAAGCTATTATTTCAATTATTTTTATTTGTATGAACAGGTTACAGATTGTTTACAATAAACGCAGCAAGATGACACAATCTCTGAAAAATATGAAATAGAATCTGAAAAGCATATAGGAGAACAGGACCTGAGAAATTGAAAAATGACGTATGGTATAAAAAAATAAAGTAAATTTAATATTGAATTTAATATTTGATTGGATTAGAGCCGTATCTCGAGCCAGTTCTTTTTCCTTCGTCTTCTACTTTGATTTTATGCCAACCAGAGCGATTTCCCTTTTTACTCATAGCTCGTTTTACTGCGTAAGCAAGCCCCGTTGCTGCTAATAAGAAACCCACTGTTTTCATACTTTTATACAAAATAATTCACCCCAATTTATTATTTCACCTTATCATTTATGAAACTATGCAGACGAGCAGAAAGGCGAATCTATGCAGATGAACAGAAGGATGAAACTATACAAACAGGCCTAAGTTATGGTACAGAGGTGCAGCAAATAGATTAAAAAAGAATTAGAAAAGAATTAGAAAAGAAGGATTAGAAAAGAAAGATTAAAAATGAAGGATTAAAAAAGAAGGATCAGAAAAGAATTAGAAAAGAATTAGAAAAGAAGGATTAGAANNGAATTAGAAAAGAAGGATTAGAACAAACGAGTTAGAACAAACGGGTTAGAACAAATAAATTCATCATAAAGCAAACAAATAAAACAGGGGACAGAATTATACAGATTCTACAATATTGAAAAAATTGGTTTTCGTTTTTATTATAAAGTATTTTAAGCCGATATTTAAAATAAACAGCCTTTGAGTTATCAATATTACTAAAATTTATTGTATTTCTCCAGCGAGCACGATGTAATTTTATCATACTTTTCAGCACATGCGGGACGTGTAGTGTACCATATATAATTATTTAATGATAAAATCCTGACCTTTTGCATAACTTTCAAAGTCCATGCACAATTCCCCCGCTTTTTCGAAACTTCGCTCACATGCTTTGGTCAGAAATTTTCCGCTCAATGTTACGTTTTCTGCTCCATCTACTTCTCTGTCAACAGCAAGGTAAAGACCCATATTACTTTCGGAGATGTGGTCCGACAGGCAGAACCAATCGGATATTTCCGCACCGGCCCAGGTAACTGTATCGTTCATTCTCATTATTACCTCTCCGAAATTAAGAGGCACGTAAAACTGTGTGGTAACCGAATCC
>DUIO01000030.1 GCA_013330315.1 Methanosarcina sp.
TTGTATGTTCCAGGTTTAGTATATATGTGATACGGGTTCCAGCATGTCTGGCAAGTAGCTCCGTCACCGTATCTCCATATGTGTGATATAACTCCTGCTGTACTACCACCAGTGTACGTAAATGTCACTTTAAGTGGGGCATAGCCAGCTGTTGTACTGGTTTTAAAGCTTGCATTCGGTAAAGCTGCAAGTGCTGTTGAGGGCATCAGGAGTACTAATACGAGACACAGTGCTATTATGCTTTTTATTTTCACCAGTTTCACCTATTTGTTTCGATTTTGGATTAATATTTATGCAGTTTATATGAAAAAGCGTATCAAGTCTATCCCTAACAAAATATCCGGAAATTATCTGAAAATATCTGGAAACTTTGATGTCCTATGATGCTCATTTCTCTCAGTCGACTGCATAAATCTTGTTTCATTCATTTTATCATGTTACAATTTTTTTTGTTCGGTTGTCTCGCCGGCTGCCTGCCAATTGACAGGGAGTAAAGTTAACTAGTTAACAAACTAACTTAATTTTAAAAGTATATAAACTTACTTTTATTGTCTGAATTTTATAAAAAAAGATCTCTTGAAAAATAATCTATTTTTGAACTTCAATTCCAGAAATAAGCTCGAATAAGACAACAAAATACTTTCATTTATATTATACATAGGCTCTTGGGGAGAACTAATGGATATAAATACTTTCTCAGTTTTTTTATCCATTTTCTGGTCTATTAGTTGCATTTAGTTGTCTCTTTACTGGCCTTTTTAAATTTCTGGTCATTTTTTACCATATTACACGTGATAGCTTTAATGCTTGTAGTGTTCCCGTATAGTGGGAATAAATGGCTAATTATCGAATTTTATGCGAAAAAAAAAGAGGGAAATTAACCCCTTAATTCTATTTTTCGCTCTTTCGTTGTTTTTTTCGCTTTCTTTTATACCAGCCCGCTGAAAATAAATCTTGAAGCAGCAGCTGAGGCTGCAAAGATAATTACCGTAATCGGGAGCATACAGGCGAGGTCATATTTTAGTTGCGCCCGTTCTCCTCCATATTCTATGGCTCCTGCAAAGCGTGTGAGGATTGCACTGATAATTATAATGTAAACCCCTATTGCGAGCAGGAACTGATCCGGAGAAATGGATTGTGAGAAAGCCTCAGGAGTGATCTCTACAGGCATCCCGGAAAGGTCTGCGGGTACCCTGCTTACTCTCTCTGCTACCTGGTTTAAAATTTTTGTAATAACTTCGGAAAGGGCGAGGGTGATTCCTGCAATAAGAGGTGCAAAAACCGCGGCAGTGGTGCGCATTGTTGAGGTAACGTCATAGAGGGAACGCCTGATGCGCTCTTCTACTGCGCTGAGTTCTTTTAAATGATCGGCGAGCTTGATAATCGAAGCTCCTGCAGCTTCATGGTTTTTGTGGACACTTTCCGTAAAGAGAAGCATGGTGTTTCTTATCCTCTCGGAATACACATGCCTGAAAGCTCCGAATTCTTTGTCGAAAATCGCGTCTTTAAGGTTTGTCCTCATGCTGAGGAGGTTCATCGAGATTTCCTCATAGGCTTCTCCTATTTTTGAACCTTCCATGGTCCTGGCAGTATGGGCAAAGGCTTCTTCAGGAGCTTTTCCTTCCGAAATCCTTCTGCCAAGCACAAAGAGAGAATCTGCAAATTCCTGTTCCATCTGCTTTATCCTATCTCTTATCTTTTTGTACGGGATAGATGAGGAATAGAAGTAGATTGAAAGTCCTGCAGTGCCGCCTACTATTAAAGGAAGTGCTGGAAGAAGATACCCTCCGAGAGGGGTTGTGGACACTATTTCACCGGGATTTCCAAAAGCTAGAAGGAAATAGCCAAGAGGGGCTGTCAGCAGGCAGACCAGAGCCCCTGTAAGTAATGCAAAGCGTTTCTTCTGCTTGATGTCTGCAAGGTCCGGATGAGAGTCAGGAATTTTACTGGGAATAAAAGCAACAGGTCTTTGCATCAGGATATACTCAGAGTAGACTGCTGCAAGGAGAGGAAAAACAAAGTCGTAAAGAAGGATAAGGTCAGTAATTTTTGGTTTAATCCCTACAACCGTGACTGCAGGCAGGAGAGCAACAAGCGCAAGGGGGATCAGGATAAATATCGAGTACAACACGTAGCTTGGGGTCTTTAGCTTTGCTGCAAAAACTTCCATCAAGCTTTCAGTCCCTTCAAGGCTGATATCGAGTGCACGGTTCAGGGTAATGACTCTCTGGGCTTCATCTGGTTCGGCTGTTGAGCTTTTGATTAAGTGCAGGGATCGTTTGAAATATTCGCTATTCCTGCCCCACAGGTCAGCAAATGAAAGAAGCGCGTCATCCATGCTGCTATAGATCCTCAGGTTCAGGTCCCAGGTTAGCTTTTTTAAATCAGTAGCAAGCGGTTTCTCGGAGTTCCGGGCCGCAAAAAGGACAGCATGCTCAAGGTTTGGGACCAGTTTCATTGACATGATTATATAGCTTAAGATTTCCGGAATATCTCCGAGCGAGGATATTTTCATAAATCTTGCTTTTATCTTTACATATTCGCTCAAGTAATAAAGAACCATTAGCGGAATGATAAAAGTCAGGGTTCCCATTATTAGAAGGGTCTTAGGATCGAAACTCCTGGAAAAGATCAGGAGAATATCTATCCCGACCAGCAAAATTAAAGTCACTGCTGTTCCAGCGTAAGAAAACAGCACCGTCTCAAAAGCTTCCAGGTTAAAGCCCGTAAATATGAGTGCATCCCTGTACTCGGGACTCACGCTTTTTTCACATTTCCTGCTGAAGGCTTTAGGGTCAGGGACTGCCCATGCCCATTGTTTTGCCGTGGACCTACAGGCTCTTACGTACCAGCTGTTCTCTTCCATTTTCCTGACCCCTCAGGCATTTAGCTTCATTTCCGGAAGCTGTTCTTCTTCCGGTAACTGTTTTATTGTTCCCTGTTTTTCTGTTCTTTTCTGTTTTTCTGTTCCGACACGATCCCTGACAAAACTTTCAAACCATCTTTCCCACTGACTGTACAGCTCTCCAAGATAGACTTCAGGGTTCGATTCCTGACAGGGCTCAGACCCGGACCTACCTGCCCCTATTCTGCCGCCTGATGTATCCCTGCTGTGTGCTCCGGTTCCATTATCCGTTTTATTCCCGCTGCCTGTGTTAGCTCTTTTATCTGCTTTTATGGAGTCAGAAAGCAGCCAGAACATGTTATTTGCTTCGCTTACGGCTTCCGCTTCAAGCAAGAATGGCATACGAACCCCTTCAATTGCAATTCTCTCTTTCATTCTTGCCCTGAGTTCGATATTTCTCAGGGCAGTGTCAATAGTAATCCCCCATTTTCGGGCAATTTTTCCTATTAGTTCTGACTGACCCTGTTCAAGAGCTTCGCCTGGAATCAGGCAGTCCCCGGACGGCTCGTAATACATAATATCGGTAAAGATTTCTGAAGGTTCAAGGTCTTCTATGCAAGCGCAGGTAACTTCTGAAATCCGGCTAACCCGTTTTACTTTTCTCATACTACCCCCGGGCCTGATGCCTGAGCAGATTATCACTGCATCGGTTGCTTTAAATGAAGCAGGAGGAACCCCAAGGGTGTGTACAACTCTCTCATAAACGTTCTCAACGGATGACCCGTGGATTGTGCCTATTACTGAGTTCCCGGCATTTCCTACCTGCATAGCTTCGTAAAGCACTTTTACTTCCGGCCCTCTGACCTCTCCCAGCACAAGAGAAGAGCTCCCGAGCCGCAGAGCAGCGCGAAGAGCGATTTCCGGGCTCATCTCTGCACCGGATTTAAGGACTGAAGACTGGGAACTCATACATTGAACCTTCCAGCCTAATCGCTGAAGGTCTTCCGTAGGTAGTTCATGCGTATCTTCTATTGTAAGAATCCGGTACTTCTGAGGAATTTCGAGCAGCATTGCAGATAGAAGTGAAGTTTTTCCGGCCCCCACCTCTCCTGCGACAAGAATTGAGGCCTGTCCGTCCATAAGAAAGCTAAGAAATCCGGCTGCAAATGGAGAAACCGAACCTGTATTGATCAGTTTCGGCAGGGTCCAGGGTCTGAGGGAATGTTTCCTGAAGGCATATGCAAGCCCGTTTGCACTCAAAGGGTCTCCTATTACAGATACTCGCACCCCGAACGCTTCAAGGTTGAGCTCAAGCACAGGAACAGCCTCCCCAAAAGGTCTTCCGCTGATGGTCCTGAACCGTGAAACAAGAGAATCAAGGTCATCCTGTGAAAGGAAGACATTACTTGTGCATTCCTCTCCCTCCATAACGACGTGTACCGGATTCGTATCTGCAGGGGCATTGATATATACATCCGTTATTCTGGAATCAGAAAGTAGGTCTTCTACGATTCCAAGCCCGTTTGTATACCTTGCAAGCAGGTCTGCATAACTTTCGAGTTCATCCGGATTGCAGGCTTTTTCTTTTTCAAGCAGTTCCTTGCTCAGAAGGTCTTTTGCCATGCGTTTGAAATATTCCCTCGCCCCTACCGGGTCCGTAAATGCGAGATCCTTTGGCCTGTTAAGGATCATTTTTTTCCTTACCTTTTCAAGCAGTCTGAGCTCTTCTTGCCTGAGGTTGTACTCGGGAGGTCTGATCATATACAACTTTTCCGGTCTGTCTGTATAACGGTAAATGGAAATTTCAAGTTTTCTTCCTTCCCTTCTATTTATGTCGTAACATTCGAGAAATTCGGTATTTTCCGGAGCCTCGGTGTAAATCCTTGAACTGGAAAAAGGCGGCCTGACGTGAGACTTGATCTGACTTTCGTAATCGAAAAAAATGTCCGCGGGATCTATAGAGTTTGCAGGACCTTTCACAGGTTTGCTATTTTTCTGCACCTCTTTTTTCTCCCATATTTTTTCTTCATTTTTCTCTTTCCTTTCATCTCTTCTCCTAACGGGATGCGAAACAAGCCTCGATAAGGAAATTTCGGACAGGGAGATTCCGGATAAAAGAATCCCGGATAGGGTGGCAGGAATTGCTTCTCCAGAAATTTTTTCTATCATACTTTCTGTTTTATTTGCTTTTCTTCCTCCTATCTTTAGCCTTGTTTGCGGTTTTCTCCCTGCTTCCTCATCAAAATAGTTCGTTTTTTCTTTTTCGTCTTTCAGGCCTTCAAAACAGTCTGCTGCTAAACAATAAGCGGGTTTTTTAACGAAAGGAACAGAAGGGGCTTCAGGAACACAGGATATTTTTCCTTCAATCTCATTAAGGACGCGGAGAAAACTTTCAGAGCATGCGGAACAGGCAGGAAGTGCATCCGAAAATTTTTCCTGCATCTTTCTATTAACTAACTCCCTCAGCTTGAACCTGGCTTTTAATGGATCGATTTCTACGGTTTCAACAAGAG
>DUIO01000079.1 GCA_013330315.1 Methanosarcina sp.
GAGCTCACATGCGCTTTTCCGGCGCATTTCAGGAGTACGGAGCATCCTATAATGGTCAGCCCTGAGTTCCTCACCCATAGTTTCGATCTCATTATCCGGAACCATATACCTGTTGAGGACTCTGGCAAAAAGCTCTATAGAGCATTCAAATTCATCCGAAACTACTTCGTTGGCTCCAATGGCATAGAAACCATCCAGTTCATTCAGGAAATGGGTCCTTGCAATAATATGGACCCGCGGATTCAACCTTCTGGCGGTTTCAATGATCCGCCATGCACTTACAGGGTCACCTGCAGTAACCACAATTGCCTTTGCAGTTAAAATGCCTGCATGTTTAAGCACGGCTTCTTGAGCTGCATCTCCGTAAATGATTGGCTCACCGTTCAGTCTTTCCTGACGGACAGTCTCTGGATTAATATCGATTACCATATAAGGGATCGAAGCTTTCTGGGCAGCAATCCCTACGTTTTTTCCATTGACCCCAAAACCTATTATAATCAGATGATTTTCAAGCCCATTTTCCTTTTCATCTTCCTGAAAAGTCCCATATCGATCATATAAGAGTTTTTTAGGCAAAGGGAGCCTCTTGCTTGAAATTGCCGAATAATGCCCAAAGTCCATCAAAAAAGGGGTTAACACCATGGAAAGCACTGTGACAGCCAGAAATTCCTGATAGATTTCTCCGGTAAAGATTCCGCTTTCAAAGCCTACCTTCGCCGTAATAAGAGAAAACTCTCCTATCTGGGCAAGAGAAAAACCTACAAGGATCATTGTATGCATGGGAAAACCTATGAGGAAAGTAGTAAAAGCGTTTACAAAGGTTTTCAGGAGAAGAACAAGTGCTGTAACCGCAAGAATAAGAAACAGGTACGATCTCAGCATATCAAGGTTAAGCAGCATACCTGTGGAAACAAAAAAGATACTCATGAACATATCCCTGAAAGGCATGACGTTTCCGAGTGCTTGAGCAGCATATTCGGACTCGGAAATGATCAGGCCTGCAAGAAATGCTCCAAGAGCGAGGGAAAGCCCTGCAAGAGAGGTCAGCCAGGCAATGGCAAGACCTATTACCACTATGCTCAAAAGGAAAAGTTCATTGTTGCGCGTTTTTGCTACATGGAACAGAAGGAAAGGAACCAGGTAGCGGGCACTTATAAGGGAAAGAATAATAAGCCCGAGTCCGCGAAATAGAAACTCAAGCAGATCAGTTCCGGCTACGGTTTCCCCTGCCAGGAGCGGGGCGAATATAATAATAAAAACAGCAGCTATATCCTGGAAAATAAGGATTCCGAGGGCTATTCTTCCGTGAGCGCTGTAAATCTCCCCCTTTTCCTGTAAAAGTTTAAGGACAATAGCCGTACTGCTGAGTGCAACAATAAGCCCCATAAAGACCGAAGCCTCAGGAGAAAAGCCGAGCCACCAGAAAATANNAGAAAATAACGGCAACAATAAGAGTTGTAATAAAGACCTGCAACCCCCCTCCAAAAAGCACTATTCTTCGGAGCTTCAAAAGTTCGCGCAGGGAAAACTCTATCCCGATAGTAAAGAGCAGAAGCACAACTCCGATTTCAGCCAGCATTTCAATATTCTCTGTCTCTCGAATCAGCCCTAAACCAAAAGGTCCTGCAAGAATTCCAGCAAGCAAGAAACCTACAAGCGGGGCTATCTTCAGTTTTGAGAAAGTAAAAACTACAGGAATCGAGAGTCCAAAGATAATAAGCAGGTCAGTTAAAAGATGCATTGCCATTAAGATAGATATTAAATTTTTAAATGATATAAATTTCATCCACACATATAACTGCAAAAAAATGGTAACAAATTAATTGATCTTGCATTAAAAGAGGACTTAGGGAAAGAATTATTAAGAAACTGTAGCTCTCTAAAAGTTATCTCCCAGCCCGATAAGATGAGTGGTTCACTTTGTGAAATCATAAAGAGTTAAAATCTCGTTCTTTTATTGGAAGGGGATCAGGAAGTATTCTGTAGGAGCTGTATCCGGAGCTGCTCTACGATTTTACCTGAAGATTCAGTTGCAAGATGTTTTCTGTAAGCTTTTAAAGAAACAGGGCCATGTGTAGAGTCCTGCAATTTGATTTCCCCAGCTATCAGCTTTTCCCCTTGAATCGAACCGTTATTTTCAAAAACAATTGTCTTGTTTCCCTTTTTGAATTGTTCGAAATATTTTGTACCCTGTCCTGTAGAAGTATAAAAAAACATTATGTTCAGGTTTGAGGAAGCATAAAAAGGCGTATATAGCAAATTACCTCTGCTGATATTTACAAGAAGGGCTTGAGAACTGTATTTTTCTTCCATACTATCTACAATAATAACTTCTGCCCCTGCTTCATCAAGGTCTCTCCTGAGTTTTTCTTTCAAATTTGCTGCCAGAGCACTATCGCCTTCGGTGTAAAGGAAAATTCGGTTAGGGAATCCAGATTCGGGATTACCCAAGGAATAAGTGCTGACTAATGAATTTGCTTGCGTCTCGCTCCGTGCCGCTTTAAAGTCCAGTAAATAAAAGGAAGAGAGGATAGCTGCAAAGACAAGTAGAACCATGAATATTTTCTTTGTTTCCGGATTTTTTGACATATTTTAAAAGTTATTTTAATCTTAAAAAAGAAGCGGGTTAAAAACAAATTAAAATTCAGATTAAGATAAACCGGAATTAAGTTAAATTTAGACTAAATTAAAATTCAGGTTAAACCTTAGAAGAAAAAACTCAGAAGGCTAAACCTGAAACCCTGAAACTCAGATAAACATGACGAACAGCACATAAGATACTGACACCATGGCAAGGGAGTGCTTGAGCCCGGAAGAAATATTTCCTGAGCCCATTTTACCTGCTACCAGCCCGGAACCGAAACCCTGCAGAAGAGCTGCATGGAAAAAAAGAAGAGTATACTCTGCCAGGTCAAAACCCCCAATGGACACTGCCGAGTTGCTTGAACCGTCAAGTGCAGGAAGGAAGAATGCAGCAAGCACATATACGATTACCAGGAAGACGCAGAAAGTCACGAAGATGATAAAGACATAGATAAACATCTCTGCAGAACGCTCTTTCTTGAGGTTTTTCTCGATATCTGCATCATCCGCAACCGTGCTGATAACCTGATGTATATCTCCTGTGGACTCGCTTGCTTTGGCTATAAGTGTCAGGCTGCGCCGGGTCATGTTTGTCCGGATCCTGAATTCAAAACGTTTCAGAGCCTCTACAACGTTTGAGTTCCAGCGAATATCCGCAACCGTACGTTTAATTTCAGACTTAAGCCTGCCCATATTTGATTGGGCTGTAATGGCAATGGCATCAGCAAGCAGAATCCCTGTACCGTTAATACTTGAGAGCCTTTTGAGGAACTCAGGGACCTGGTCCTCAATCTGCCGCATCTTCCGGACTTCAAGCTCATGGAAAATAATATAGGGAATGAAAAGGACAAGGAGGGTCACATAGATATAGTCATCAAGGGTAGATGCAGTCTCGACAAACCCTCCATAATAAGGCCTGTGTTTCAGGAAAGCAGAAATGAAATACCCTAGAGCCAGAGGGGCACTTATTATGAAAGCGTACACAGGTCTATCGAGCATAGCCCTTATAGGGTGGAAGAGCACGTTTTTGACACGGAACACTTTTTCAAAGAATTCCATTTTCATTAGCAGTTCTTCGTCCTTTTCTGTCGGCGGCTTTACCTTTATATCGCTGAAGGAATCAGGCTTAATTGCAGAGATTCTCTCTTCAGGCATCTTTTCCACATCTCCGGTAAGCATGTCCAGGAAGATGAGAAAGATCATGGTACCGAAAGGAATTGCCCCATATACAAGGATATAGAGCTGAGTAGGCCCGCCGTTGTCAATCATATTCATAACTACAAGGATAACCATAAGGAAAAGGGGACCTACAACGAATACCGTAATATAAACCTCTGCCAGTAACCCAAGGGTTTCAAGGAAACGTTTATGCTCCTTATTTGCATTCGACTTATAAAGGTCAGTCTTGTTTTTCAGGTAAAGGGTAATATCTCCTCCACTCGAAACAATTGAAATCAGACCGTCGACAAGGTCT
>DUIO01000182.1 GCA_013330315.1 Methanosarcina sp.
AAATCAGACCTGCCGGAATCTGCATGCTCACGTCAAAAAGCCTGCCTGCCGTAAACCAGCCCTCAACCACATTGAAAACCTCACTGCTAACAACTTCGGCTTCGTCCATGTATTCCGAAATCCCAAAAGCCTCTGCACGCTCCCGGAGGAGCTTTTTTGCAAAGTCTTCGGCTTCTTCGGAGCGCATCCTGTTGAAGTTCCCTATATCCGTTGAATTAAGGCTTATGATTTCCCCTTCCTCGGCTACTGAATAGACTTTCTGCTGGGTATCTATACGCAGGTTAAGTGTAAGGGTAGGCCTTGCAACAGCTGCCCCTATTGCATTTCCCACTTCCGCATGTTTCGGAATAACCGGCCTTGAGTTCAATTTTTCCGCAATTCTTGAAATAAGGCCCTTTGCCCCGCCGCCTATTCCAACCACATTTTCGGGTCTTTCCTTTTTCTTCTGCAGGACTTCCCATATCCTGTAAGCAGGTTCCTGTTCCCATTCTAGAAACATCTCTCTAACTGCCTGTGCAACCATCTCTGCAGCTATGTCCACTATAAGAGAAGCTGTCTCTACTTCGGATTTTCCGAGCCTTGAAGCCACGGATGCAACTGCCTCTCTTGCACGGTCAGGATCCCCTACCTCTATTAGCCCGAGTAGTCTCAAAGCATCCGTAGGGGTTGGCTCTCCTCCTCCCATGCAGTAAGCCGGACCTGCCCTTTCAGGCCCAATGGTCACATTTTTGAGCCCATTACCCATTTCCTTGACCCTGATAGTGCTGTCCCCTCCTACGGCTATAGAACGAACGGCAAAAGCCCTGACATGCGTAAGGAAGTCTCCCAGCCTTGCACCCTTAGAAGCAATGAGCGGTTTTCCGGAAAGAATGAGGGCAAGGTCGGTGGTGGTTCCGCCAATGTCGACCACAACAGAAGTCTGCTTTTCGGGAGAAAGGGCAAGAGCTCCTATTGTACTCGCCGCCGGACCCGAAAAGATAGTTTCGACGGGAAATTCTATCGATCTTTCAATTGGCAGGGTACCCCCATCGGCTTTAAGGATGTAGACCAGGGCCCTGATTTCCCTTTCCTCAAGAGCTTTTCTCAACTCTGCAACAAATTTCCTGTAATGCTCCCCCGTTGCAGAGGCGAGCATGGAAGTAGCAACTCTTCTCGGGAAATTTAGCTTTCCCGAAACTTTATGCCCGAGTTCTACTTTGCATCCAGGGTACAGACCCCTGACAATTTTTTCTATCCTGAGTTCATGAGAGGGGTTCCTCTGACCGAACTTGCTCACTACGGCAATCCTGGAAAAGCCCTGCTCCCGGATCCGGCTTACTATTTCCCTAACCTCAGCTTCATCAAGAGGCTGGATCTCCCTCCCTCTATAATCCATGGCCCCTTTTTCAAGGAAGAAACTGCCCGGAAAATTATAGCTTTCAGGATTAACGCCCGGTCCGGGAACGAGAAGTAGAGCTACCCGGTCGGTCTTGCCTTCTGCAATAAGGTTTGTTATTACGGTTGTACTGAATACCACCCTTTCGAACCGTTCAGGGGGAACTCCTCTACTGACCTCGTCAAGGGCGCTGAGCAGGGACTTAAGGAGGTTCCCTGAATCGGTAGGAACCTTGGCTGTGCTGTATATCTCTCCGTTCCGAATAAGCACCGCATCAGTGGTGGTGCCCCCTACATCAATTCCTATAAGCATTCACAATTCGCCTATCCTTACCTGAATAAATTCATTTGTTTGATTTGTTGTTTGATTTGTTTACTTCTTTTCTACTTATACTATATTTTGAAACTTCACTTATTTTATAGCCAGCTTCAATTGATTTTGTTATAGAAATAAATGTGTGCTTTGTTTCTGAATAGTACAGGCTATAAGGGATAAAGACTATAAGGCATCTATAAAACACCCTCTTCAACTCCGGTTCATAATGCAGGATGCACGTATAGAATGCTAAATGCTCAGGATAGAATAAAGTATGTCCTTAACGGACATGTTGCTATACCTTTTCGAAAAGAAAATAGCTTAAAGAGAAAAAAGTTAACGAGCTTCATTCAGCTCTTTCGAGGAAAGTCTTTTTCTTCAAACCTTATGATGAATTCCGTTTTTTCTCCTCTTTCAAGTTCAATTGTCCCGTCAAGCTGTTCAACCAGAGCATTCACAAGTTGCAACCCAAGGGTCTCGGGGCTTCTAAAATTAATATTTTCAGGGAAGTGCCCGCCACTGTCCGAATAGCTCAGCGTAAACCTGGAATTCATCCCTGAGTCCGTTATGTCCGTTTCTATGTCTTCTCCTTTGAGTGTGCCTCCGAATTCAAGGTTTTGAAGCTGCCTGAAAAGAGAAATTCTTATCTCTCCATCTGCACCTTTAGGAAACGCGTATTTCAGAGAATTTGAGAAGAGCTCGTTGACTATAATCCCCAGGGGGATTGCCGTGTCAATTCCGAGGAATATGTGATCCACATCAAGGAAAAGCTGGATCTTTTCGTTTCCTACGCGATAAGAGTAAAGGAGTTCGGAAGTCAGTTTCCTGAGATAAGCTGCAAAATTTATACTTATCGTGTCCTCTGATTTATGAAGCTCTTCATGGATAATGGACATGGAAACAACGCGGTTTTCACTTTCTCTGAAGGCTTCGATAACATCTGTATCTCTGAATTTATCCGCCTGAAGGCTAAGCAGAGATGAAACTATCTGGAGGTTATTCTTGATCCTGTGATGGATTTCCCTCATACCGATTACTTCTGCTTTCGCAAGGGTTTCCTCGGCTTTTTTCTTCTGAGTGATATCATAAGTGTATCCCTGGATAAATTCGATTTCTCCTGAAGCATTATAGATATTATGGATTAACTCATGGACCCACTTTACAGTTTCGTCTTTCCGCCTGAGCCTGTATTCATACTCCATAATGGAATTAGGGAAAGAGATCATTTTATTCTTGCTTGTATCGAGCAATTGCACATCTTCCGGGTCAATGAGTTCAGGCAGACTTATTCTGCCGGAAATAAAGTCTTCTTCCGTATACCCGGTTATTTCTTCGACAGCCCCCTCCACAAAGATAGGGATAAGATTACTATCCAGCTTAAATGCTATCCCTTTAAAGTTTTGCAGGAACGAACGGTAAAGTTCCTCGCTCTCTCTCAGTTTCTCCGAGGAAAGTTTAATTTCAGTTATATCTTTCATCACTCCAAGGGCTTTGCATACGCGGCCTTCTTCATCCCTCAGATAGACACCTTTGTTTTCCACGCAGAAATAGCTTCCATCTTTTCTCCGGAACCTGAATTCTTCATTGAATTTCTCTCCAGTATTCCAGCATTTCTTAAATGCCTGCTGCACCCGCTTTCGTTTGTCAGGATGGATATGATCAAGCCAGTCATAATAGTTAAAATTCTGCATTTCACTGTAGCTGTAGCCCGTAAGTTCGGTGACCGCCCCTGCCCATTCAACATGCCCGTTTTGCAGATCAAACTC
>DUIO01000283.1 GCA_013330315.1 Methanosarcina sp.
TCCACTGTATTATTCCAGACCTCAAACATCTATGGTGGGAGGACAGCGGTCCGAACTGAAAACTGCTGTCTCGGCTGCTGTCAAAGCCCTGAAAACCTCACCTGCAGAAAGCCTGGCTTTCTTCTCAGTGGGCAACGCGACAAATGAAGAACAGAAGACGTTCTCAGCCCTCGCAGGTGTTTTTGGTGCCGTAATCGAAACAGGAATGAGCATTTACTCTTTGCTGCCGGCTAAAAATCGCTCTTCACTTAACCAGAGTATGTCTCTTGAGGAAGTTAAAAACGCAAAACAGGTCTTTCTCTTTGTTGACCCCTACTCCCAGTACCCCCTGCTTCTCAGGAGAGTTCTCATGGCTAAAAAGAACGGAGCAAAAATTATTTCTGCAGGTCCCAGGCGTCTGCCTGTTGCTGATGAGCAGTTTTGCTTGAAGCCAGAAGAGTACGGGAAATCTCTGTCCCCTTCACAGGACTCCATACTTATAGCCGATATTCACCCCCACTCTGACCCCAGGCATATAAAGGCAGTTCTGGAACTTGCAGAAATATCGGGTTCAAAAACCTTTTTCCTCAAGCCTTTTGCTAATTCCGCTGGCACAGAATTGCTTGCGGCACATACTAAGCAGCGGACGCTGGAAAAGCTGTTTGAGGATATTAACTCCGGGAAAGTAAAAACTCTCTTCTGCCTGGAATCCGATCTTCTTGACTTTGCGCCTGACAGGGAGGCTGCAGTGCGGACTCTTTCGAAGCTGGATACCCTCATAATCCAGACTTCAAGGCAGGGGGAATTTTCCAACCTTGCTGATATAGTGATAGGGTCTGAACCCTTTTACCGCAAACAGGGCACAGTACTAAATGCGGAAGGGAGGTTTCTTTCAACAGGTGGAGGTTCAACTGTCGGTTTCGATTCTCTTTCCAGCCTGGCAGCAGCTTTCGGAAAACAAATCGATTTCGGGTCGGTCCAGAGTGAGGTTTTTGAAGGCTTCGGGCTAAAGGAAGCAGGTGAGTTTGTTTTTCGGCCTCTTTCTAAGTCTCTCCACGAAACGGATGAGGAGAAAACAGCATGTCAGGAATGCAAACCCGGTCACGGATCATATTCCGTGTCCCTTTCTAAGGTGTCCTCGGAAAGTCTCCAGGTTCCCTTTTCAGTTTCGTTTATTTATTCCCTATCTCCATTCGTGTGGCACGGGATTGAAAATGGAAATGTTTTTGTTGAAATGAACCTTCAAACGGTAAGGAAGCTCGGGCTTGTAAAGGGAGGCACTGTAAAAATCAGATTTAAAGAAAATACAGTTAATGCAAAATTCAGGGTATCCGACATTGAAGACGGTTATTTGCTCTCCTCCCAAAGACTCCCAATTGCAGGATTTTCAGGGACCGAGGTCGAGATTTCCAGATAAAATTTTGAGTGTTATCTGGTAACTGGTTACTGGTGATCTGATTAATGATAGTCTGATACCACTAATTTGATGCCATTAATCTGATACAAGTAATTTGAGTAATGATAATTTGATACCAGTAGTCTGATTAACCATTTATTTAAACAGGATACAGGAAGTAAAATAAGCTCCATAGAAACATCCGGCACTATGGAGCTTATTTTCTTCTTCCCTTTTTCTTCCTCCCTTTTTTAATCATCCCCTTTTTAATCCTTCTTTTTTAATCCTTCTTTTTTAATCCTTCTTTTTGATATGTAAGACTGTTACCTGGCAGATAGCAGAGAAATCATCTCTGCTGGTTCCTGCTTATGTTCTTTACTTTTATTTGTGTTTCATTTTAGACTTTTTTTCTTTTTCATGACTGAGGGTAAACTCTTTTTCAATGTCCCCTATGGTTATTATATAAAGTCAGAGAATGTTTATGTGCAACTACAATAATCGATAATTTGTGTATGATCTGGTAGTTCATGCATAATTCAGTACATAACTGTTTTACTGAGTTGAAATTAATCCGAAGAAAAAGATCAAATTCAAAAAATAAATATGATGTTGAGTTAAAGTAATAATTGTATCTACTAATATTTGATATAAATAATATTAAACTGTAATTTCTCATTTTTCAGAGTATAATCATAATAAATTTATTTGGTGCTGAGTAAATTGTCAGTTCTATAATTTTTGAAGAACATAATGAATTTTTGAGTGGCAGAATGTGTCTTGAGATGCATGCTCAGTAATCTTAGATAAGTAGGATAAATTCAGAAGGCATAAATACTTAGTAACAAAGATACTTATTGTTGAGCGGCTAAAATTCTGGGATTTATCCACCCTCTACGAGCAAACATACCTAACCCCCACATGGTAGCAAATTCTTTCCGAGATACTCCCCATATTCTCTCCCTCTTACCGCTCAACATCTCTTTTCAGGCGCAACTCTTCGAAATCATATGCATGATTTCTTGTATGTTTATATTGTGGTTTATTTCTTTATTACGGTTTATTTCTTTATTACGATTTTATTTCTTTATTACGATTTTATTTCATGCCTTTCCTTTTTCATTAATTCCTTATGCTCAATATTTTTTTATAATGGACAAATAGTAGCCATCAATCGTTAAAAATGAATTTATGGCTGGAAATAGTAGCCAGTATTTTCCAATAATCTGATTTCTTACGATAATTTAGTAGTACAAATTCACAATGAATAAATAGTTAGCAATAAAATTACTTATTGTTGAGCGGATTCTGAAGGTAAGTGCCTCCGCGAGCATTGTACTTTACCCTTAATAGTACCATTTTTTAGTTCCAGCTATTCCCCATATCCTTTTCAGGACCCGCTCAAAGCTTATTTTCGTTCAAGACTCACTTTGGAAAATTTTAACTTTCGTAGCGGATTTCAACTTTTTTAGAGAATTAAACCTTTCGGATGATTGAAAGTATAATCAGAGCATTTAGAATCAGAGCATTATTAGTTAGCTGAGGCTTAATAAAATTTAGTTAGCATCTTATAATTAATGTATTAAAGCTATACCTTAAAACAATTAAACTACATTATCAAAAACTACATTATCAATGGATTAGGTTACTATAATTATCAAGGATTAGGCGTTAATAAAGGTTCAGATACTGCTATTCTGCAGTACCTGCTGAGGGATATTCCTGGTGAGTTTTTTCCTCACAGTCAAATAAAGAAAGTTTTAATCTCTTGACTTCATTTCAGATGCCTGTAATTTCATAAAGTTTTGCCATGTTAATATTTTGCTCAACTACATTTGCAAGTTCTTCATAGGCATCGTTTTCGCTTACAATCTCTTCAGGTGTGTATTCCAATCCTTTTTTCTCACAGAGATACTGAACAAGGGCATTTCTTATGTTTTTATTATCAAAGAGTCCGTGGAGATATGTGCCGATTACGAGGCCATTTTCATCAATAGCTCCATCATCTCCAAAAACAGTGCGGTTTGAATCAGTAATTCCCATATGGATTTCATAGCCTTTTATCTCTTCTCCATCTATGGGTTTCAGGATAGGGCCGAAGCCGTTAACTTTTTTGGTTACCTGAACTGTCCTCTTCTTATATTCCCCAAATCTGGTCCCTATATCCAGAAGTCCGAGCCCTTCAAACTCGGCTTCGACTCCGTTTTCAATTCCGGAATCAAAGATAGTCTTTCCAAGCATCTGGTAGCCGCCACAGATCCCAAAGATGGGGATCTTTCCTTTGAAAGCCTGGATTTTTTTATCCATCCCGCTTACCCTGAGGTCGAGAAGGTCGTTAATAGTATTTTTCGTACCCGGAATCATAATTGCATCAGGATTTCCGAGGTCTTCGTCAAGATCTACGTAACGGACTTTAACCAATCCTTCAAGGGGTTCAAAATCCGTAAAGTTTGAGATTCTGGGCAAGCGAATTACTGCTATTTCTATTTTTTTCTCCGCCTGTGAGTTCTCTTTATCACCGAGAGAAACCGAATCCTCTGACGGGATACGAAGCTTGAAATGAGGAAGTACTCCAAGCACGGGGATTCCGGTCTTTTCTTCAAGCTGCTTGAGCCCCGGTCTCAGGATTTCTATGTCACCCCTGAATTTGTTGATTATAAACCCTTTAACATTTTTTCTCACATCTTCAGGCAGAAGAGCAACAGTGCCGTAAAGGCTTGCAAATACTCCTCCCCTTTCGATATCACCTACAAGTATTATCGGGGCCTGCGTAAGCCTTGCAGTCCCTACGTTCACGATATCCCTTTCATAGAGGTTGATCTCTGCAGCCCCTCCTGCTCCCTCCATAACAATAATATCATGTTCTTTCCAGAGCCTTTCCAGGGCTCCTTCAAGGACTGCATTCATCTCTTCAATAGAATCATAATACTGGCCTGCACTCTTGTCACCATAGGGTTCACCCAGCAGGATCACCTGGGAAACACAGTCACCTTTGGGTTTCAGGAGGACAGGGTTCATATCTGCAGTAGGTTCAGTACCTGCGGCTTTTGCCTGAATTGCCTGTGCAATCCCTATTTCTTTTCCGTCTTTTGTGATCCAGGAGTTCAGGCTCATGTTCTGGGC
>DUIO01000109.1 GCA_013330315.1 Methanosarcina sp.
CATGTAAAATCAAAACCCCCTGAAAACCGAAGCCCTTCATGTAAAGCCGAGAATTATATTATATAGAGTTAGTCCCAGAGTTAGGAAAAGTTCCCGGTACCGGATATTAGAACCATTTTTGTTAGAACCTGCCATAGATTGAGATATTGGGAAACACGAAATCTGGAGGTTTCCGGGACTGCCCGGTCAACATGCAATTACTTATCGCTTTGGAGTAAAAGAGATTGCCATAAGGAATTGCTTTTATTGTTGTCTGGGCTGCGGAGTTAGAAGTTGATATTATGAGTGGACTTATAGATTTGATCTTTTTTTCAGAAAAAAGAAGAGAAATACTGGTCTTATTGACAAAAGGACCAAAGAATATTGACGAAATCAAAAAAGAACTCCAGGGAGATACAGTCTCTATAATGCCACAGTTAAAAAGGTTAAAAGAGATGGATATAATTTTCCAGAAAGAGGACATTTACGAACTCTCAGATATCGGAAAAATAATTGGCGAAAAAATTCTGCCTCTCAATGACCTCCTTCAGGTCTTTGAAGGAAATAACGATTACTGGTCAAAGCACGACAGAAGGCCGATACCGGAGCACCTGATGAAAAAGATTCATATGCTTGGGAAATGCAAACTAAACGAGCCCGAACTTGACCACATTTTTGAATTCCCAAAAGACCTGAAAGAACTATTAGTCAGGCCCAGGAGACTGAGGAGCTTTTACTCATTCTTTTGTCCAGACTGCCCTGAAATCCAGGCAACCTGTGCAAAGAACGGGGCAAAGGTGGACCTGATTCTGGATGAAAAGGTATACATAAGACTGAAAAATGATTTTAAGAATATATACGGACTACTGCTCGAAAACAATGTTTCACTTTACATCTACAGGGGAGAAATAAAACCTTCTTCATTTATAGTTTCAGATGAACTGATGGTGTTGAAGCTGTTCGGAAAGGAAGGGGAATTTGATCACAGGAAGCTAGTCAGTTTCAACAGCAGCGCTATCGAATGGGGAAACGAACTTGCTGATTATTATATAGGGCTTTCGGAAAAGGCAAATTAAATAAAAATTTTAACAAAAAAAATTTGCAATAAACTTCATTCCAGGAGATGATCGTTTCAGCCTCCGATATCAGGAGAAATATTCCACTTCTGATTTCATATAAGTTAATTATTTTCTTTCGAAATCGCGGTTTTATCTCAAAATCTCAGAAAATTTTGAGGGTATTGAAAAGCCTGATGATAATTAATTCACACACTAAAAATCATAGCCTCAAATATCTCAAAAGGGGCTATTTTTAAGGGCAACCGTTTTTTTGAAGCTTATAATTCAACGAAGAAAGCTTTTTTTATTCCCCCTCAAAAGTTATCGTCTACCTATTTCTTTTTTTCCTCAAAATTTCCAGAATAACCAGATTCCTTGCTCGCACGAAAAGTTAGTATCTGCAAATTATCCATCCCCCAGGAAAGGGATTCCTCTGTCAAAGAGGAAAGGATCCTGAAAATGGCAGGGTTGAAAAACTTGAACAAATCCGTAAACAGGAAAAGTAAAAATCAGAGTATGATGAAATATTTGAGGTTTTTACAAAAACAGCATCGGCTATGCTATATAATATTGGAGAATACTACCTGAATGTTAACAGCCATAGCTGAAAGATGAAGATCCAGAAATAAAAAATGGCTATTTTCAGGAGTACTGAGCAAGACTACCTGGTTGGAGAACGTAGCTACTGGATAGGCATCAGGAGACCTATGGAATGACAAAGGGCAGGAACCCCTCTTAAATGCCCTGCTTTCAGAAGTAAAATTGGATTCCAGGACCTGGAATTCCTGATCCTGAAAAATGGAGGTTTAATATGGCAAAAGAAGAAATTTTAAATGCTTTAGCTGATGCTGTCGTTGAAGGCGATGACGAACTTGCAGAAGAATTTGCACAGAAAGCCCTGGACGAAGGAATGGACGCATACGAAGCGATCGTTGACGGCCTTGCAAAGGGTATGAACATTATCAGCGACCAGTACGAAAAGGGAGATGCCTTCGTCCCCAGCCTTCTGCTCGCAGCAGATGCAATGTATGCAGGAATGGCAATTCTTACACCTTATATGAAGGTCGACGCAAGCTCTGGACCCCAGAACGTTATCGTAGGTACTGTTGAAGGAGACGTGCACGATATCGGGAAGAACCTTGTTAAGACAATGATTACAGCTGCAGGTTACAATGCTATTGACCTCGGGGTCGATGTCCCGCTCGAAAAATTCGTAGAAGCAGCAAAGGAAAACAAAGCGGCAGCTATTTCGATGAGCACACTGATGACCACCACCATGGGAGGCATGGAGACTGTAATCGAACAGCTTCAGGAAGAAGGCCTCAGGGACTCCCTCGTAGTCATGGTCGGCGGTGCACCTGTTTCTCAGGCTTTCGCAGACAGTATCGGAGCAGACGGAACTGCCCGTGACGCAAGCGGAGCAGTCGAGGCACTTTCTTCTCTTGTCAGCACGCTTCCTGCTGATGCATGGAACGAGTCCTCAGTTGCAACAAGCAAGATGAAGTATAAAGAAATTCTTGCAAAGAAAGGCACCAGGGAAGAAGTCGATATCGGGCTTGTTACCGCTGAGAAGATCCTTGCAGAATATGACTCAGTTGTGCCCAAGTTCAACGAGACCATGACCAAAAAGGAGAGGTTNNTTTGTGCCCTGCACTTACGCAGACTACTCCACAAAGGCAGAGATGTATGCAGCCAGTGTAGTCGCGGGTACCAAGTACTTCAACATTGACAACTTCGTCGGCCTTACTGACCTCTGTGTGGTTGCAAAAGACTTCGGTGCAACTATCAGGGTTCCTGAGGAAGACACCCCTGCAGCCACAGGGCATCTCGAAGATTATGAAGCTCTTGAAGTCCCGGAAATCAAGGAAGGTACACGTGCCTACAACCTGATCCAGGGCAATAAGCTTGCAACCGAGAAGGCAAAGGCAATTGACGCACCTGTCACCGCCCTGTTCGAAGGGCCTATGGTCGCTTTGACCCAGATCATGGGAGCAACCCGTGTGCTTTCAGACCTCAGGACAAACCCGGATGTTGTCCTCAAAGCTCTTGGAAAGACCACCGAGTACTGTAAGGAGATGGCAAAGATGATGTTCGAGGAAGCACAGCCTGACAACCTCTGCCTGGTGACGCTCTGGACCAACAATGTCATTCTCGGTGCAGACGAATACATGAAGACCGAAGGCAAGGCAATGCAGAACGTATTCGCCCCACTCTATAAGGAATACGACAAGCCAATGGTCGTCCACAACTGTGCAGATGCCCCGCACTGGGACCTCATCAAAAAGTGGGACACAAAGTACTACAGCTACACCTTCTATCCGGAGCAGGTTAACAAGGGCTCAAAGGACCACAGGTATCTCATCGAGAACTACGGAAAAGACGTCATGTTCGGGGGAGAAGTCAGCCCGGTCGCATTCATGGACAACAGCCCCGAAAACATCGAAAAGATTAAGAACGACACAATTGCCCTCCAGAAGAGCGTCCTGAATACTCTCAAGGAGAACGGAATGCAGTCCAAGTACGTGATTGCAACCGGCTGTGAAGTTCCACCAAGGGGTCCGTGCGACACCGTCACCGCCCAGTCCTACACTGTTGCACAGACAGGTCCGGAACTCTTCAAGAAGATCATCGGATAAACCCGTTGATACCACCAATCAACCAGAGAAAGGCAATGCAAAAAATTGCCGATTGAGAGGGTGGCACTTTTGCCCACCCTTTCTTTTTACGAAAAAGCATATTTCTACAGATGTTCCCTAAAAAGACGTTCTGAAGATGTCGAGAAAATCCAGAAAAATCTCCACACTCCTCCACAAAAAATCCTGACTTTCAGGTAAAAAATTCACGCTGATGACAATGCTTCTTCCTCTCGAGGCATTGTTATCCCGCCTCCAGGAAAAGAAATTAGACCTGGAAACTTCCTCACGAGGCACTTTTGCCATTTTAGTGCACCTCAGGAAAAGTAAAGTCCAGACCCACAGAAAAAGGTTCAATGTTCCGGGCCTCAAACCTCCGAGCCAAAGGACTAAGAACCGAAAAGACCAGGATGAAAGCGCTTAATCAGTCTCTTTTTGGCAATTTAAGAGTTGAAAGAGCGTTAATAATCCTGAAAAACTCCAGAAGATCGGGATGCTCAAGACTTTCTGGATCCTCACGGCAGGAAAAGGAGCAAAACCCGAGGAGCAAAATTCGATCGTTAAGATCTTTAAACAGCCCGATATTTAAGTAACCAAACTGTTAAGCAACTCAACCGACGAAGTCTTTTGTTTAGTTACTTTCAACACCAGGCAAATAAATTAGTCTCTTTTCTACAATGATGCATGATAAGAATTTTCGGGACTCCCTTTTATAGAATCTGCCATAATAAGAGGTAGATAATGATTGGAAATTCGTGATTTTCTAAAAAATACCCCATATGGGAATTAATTTATATAATTAGTTTACAGATATTTTAAATGAAAAATATAAAAGTGATCCTGCTCCTATTAGTTCCCAGAAAAAAGCTAGAGAGCTTAACCTGAAATTTAACGAACAAAAAGAACTTTAATGGCAGATTTTAATGGCAGATCCGGATTTAAGAGATCGTTTCCTGAACACGCTTTATGGAAAAACCGTGGATAAGGTGCCTGTTCTTTCTGTAACCCAGACAGGGACCGTCGAACTCATGAGAAAAAGCGGAGCGGCCTGGCCTGATGCTCATTTTGATGCGGAAAAAATGGCAGACCTTGCCTTTTCAGCCCATACCTTTGCGGGCCTTGAAGCTGTTCGTTACCCATTCTGTCTCACTGTCCTGTCTGAAGCTCTGGGTTGCGGGGTTAACCCGGGCAGATAGGATATCCAGCCTTCTCCGGGATCTAACCCTTTTGCAAAGGAACCGGAAAAGCTGGAACTTCCCTCAGATTTTACGGAGCTGGGAAGAATTCCCCTAATTGCGGATGTAACATCGATCCTGAGGAAAAAAGCCGGTGAAGATGTTCCCCTGATAGCAGGCATGGAAGGTCCGGCATCCCTTGCTTCAAGGCTGCTTGGAACTTACAATTTTCTTACCTGGACGATAAGAAGGCCCGAAATATTGAGTCAATGCCTTAAAGTTACACGAGCCGCCTGCTCTGAATATGCAGAAGTTCTCTCCGAAGCCGGGGCAGATGCTGTCTGCATTGTAGACGGAATAGCAGGCCCTGATATGCTTGACCCCAGACATCTGGACACTCTCATAAGACCGGAATATGAAAGCTTATGCGGGTCGGGAAAAGGCATAAAACTCATACACGTTTGCGGGAACTCAACCCCTATCCTCAAAATCCTTTCAGAATGCGGTTTTCAGGGGGTCAGCATCGAAGAAAAAGTAACTGACCTGCCAGCTGCAAAGAAACTTGTAGGAAGCAAGACAAAACTGATAGGAAACCTCTCCTCATCCGGAGTCATACTCAACGGGACCTGTGAAGAGATAAAACTGGAAGCACAGAAGTGCCTTGAAGACGGCATTGATATTCTCGCTCCCGGATGTGGGATTGCCCCGAAGACCCCGATCAAAAATATAAAGGCACTTGTTGAAGCGAGAGATGAGTATTATCAGACTGGAAAAATCAGAGTTAGAACCCGCTCTAACTGCGCCTCGGGATTGTGTGGTCCTTATCACCGCGCTCAAGAAGATTGACTGAAATTTTCAGTTCATACAACCTGATTCTCTATTCATAACCATTCCTGTCACTGACCACGGCCTGAAATAATTTTAATCTTTTCTGTTGATTACAGATCAAATTCTTCATTATTTATTTTCTTACTCTTTTTAATTTCGATCCTTTAATTCTCAATCAAATAATTTCTACTGCCTGAATAGCCATAAGCTCATTTCCTATAATTTCTTGCAATTGCGGAGTCAAATATCTGATTTGTCACTTTATGGTCAGCTGCTTCTACAACAACTGGAAGTTCATAGCTCAACTTAAGTTTACGGTATGGATCTTTTAGCGACTCTACATCCTTTAATTCCTCTCAGAAGAGTTAAGTCATTAATGCCGGAATCACATAAAAATTCTATAACTTTTTCGTGAACTGATTTGCCATAATAGGTTACTTTCTGTTTTAGATATATTCGAAGAATGCGAAGAAGTACTGAAGGCATAAGATCGCCTTACAAATTTTAGATGTTTAAGTGCTAATTTAGGAGTAAAACAATAACGTAAGCAGGTGTAGAGGGTTGGAAGATCGCGCTTGAGTAGCAAATTCACCAGGAGAGACCAGTATGGTATTACAGCAATAATTAGTGAATCATTTGTTTTTATCACTGTCATAGAATACAATTTTGATTTTTTCTTCTGTGATCAATCCTTGATTAATTATCTCATCTAATTTTGGTCTGATCCTATCAATATTTTCTTCAAGATCAGCAACTTCAATAAGTATTGGCATGTCGGTTGATAAGCGCAATATAGAAGTTGTATGAATTCGGCTATGTTTTCCAAAGCCAGCAATGCCCCTAAAAACGGTAGCTCCGGCTATGCCTTCAGTTTTTAGCATTTCGATAATGTGCATGTATAGCGGCTTACCTTTGAAATGATCAGATTCCCCTATGAATATTCTCAATAATATGGCTGTAGACTCTTTTTTCATGCAATTTTCCTCACAACCTATCATTTGATCCGTTTTCATTTCATTCCTCCCAACAGGTAAGAGCTAACACTTAGAGCTACAATCTTACCTAAATATACAGCCAGCATGGAAAATAATACTGTCGATACTATATTTATTGTCATAAATGTCAATTTTGAGTCATCAAGTAATCGAAACGATTCATAACCAAACGTTGATAGAGTTGTGAAAGCCCCCAAAATACCTATTGTAAGAAATATTCTGGTCTGACCACTAAAGAATCCCTGATATTCAGAAAGGTACATTACTAAACCCAAAAAGAAACTGCCAATAGTGTTTATAGTTAGTGTTCCTACCGGGAAATTAATAAAACTGCTCTGTATCCATCCACCTAAGGTATATCTCAGGATAGCACCTATAAAGCCGCCTATACCGACTAACAAAATAGTATACACATTAAAACCTCGACAGTTGCGTAGAAGTCATCAGCGTATAAGCGGTTTAGACTGTAAAGTCTAGGCGGACCTCATCACCTATAGGATAGCGTTTACCGACATCTAATAAATAGATTACGAAAACCCAATGAGGACTACGCAGTTGAAAACAGATGCGTATTATAGAAGAAATCACAAGGCCAACAATAGCAGTTTTATTTCTTTGGTTTATGAAAAATCATTTGTTAAACCAACCACTAGACAATATATAAAAAATAAGACACTTATCGTCTCTGTCATTTCTTCTCCTCCAGTAAATTATCAAGAAGCATGAAATTCTTCACGATGTTTGGCTCCTTCCTACTAGAATCATAGCTTCTGTAAATTGATACCCCTCAAAAATCAATACCCCTTCAAAAATCAATGCCTTTACTCAAATCATGACCCTTTACGATAAGCCGCGAATTATGTTATATAGATTTAAGCCCAAAATTTAGTTAAAAAAGGACTAAACAGTGAAGAGCTGCGCAGCCTGTTTCACTGCCTGAACTTACCAGATACACAGTGTCCTGAGTATACGGTATCCTGATGTGGACAGGATAACGAGGGCATATTTCTTAATATTCAATAACTGCTGCAAGTGGAGTATAAAATGTACGGGATCGCACTTGATCTGGGTACCAGCGGCTTTAGAGCGCAGCTTATAAACCTAGAAACGAAAAAAGTAGTAAAAACTGCCATGACAATGAGGCACCCCCTGCCAGGGGGCAACGTAATTGATCACCTGGATTTCGCGCTGGAAGTCGGTGAAGATATTGCAAACAATATCATACTGGACGCGGTAGGGAAGATCATTGAGACTTTTGGGGTAGACCCGGTTTGCATCCAGAAAATGGTTGTATGTGGAAACCCTATTCAGCTTTCGCTTTTCCAGAATTCTGAAATCAGAGACCTTGCATTTGCCGGGAAGAACATGCAAAGAAGGCTTGGGGTCGAAAATGTGGACCGGAGTGCCAGGGTCTTTCCGGCATCCGAACTTTTCAGAGGAATTGTTGATCCGCCAAATTGTGATATAACAGTGCCTCCGGCTATTGCCCATGAGATAGGAGCCGATGCGCTGGCAATGATGATCGAAACAGATTTTCTGAACCAGAAAGAAATCTCAATTGTTACTGATTACGGTACGAATGCTGAGATGGCAATAAAAGCAGGAGACCGGATTATTACGGGCAGCGCGGCTGCAGGGCCTGCTATCGAAGGGCAGGGAATAAGCTGTGGAATGATTGCCAGCCCGGGCGCAATTTCTGATGTAAATCTCGAAAAAGGTTTCTGGCGGCTTACTGTCCTGAACGAAAAAATGGAAAGTATACCCGGAAACCTTGTAAATCCGGTTACCGGAGAGACCGTGGAGAAAGGAGAAATTGAAGCGGTAGGAATTACCGGAACCGGGGTAATAGCAGTTATCTCCCTTGCAATGGAAACCGGGCTT
>DUIO01000196.1 GCA_013330315.1 Methanosarcina sp.
CGGGAATTATCTTATACAATATTCAGGAATTGCTTCAAGGGTTTGCAAGTTTCAGGGATTATGCATTTTATATCTTATTAATCCGGTTATTGAATGAAGCAGAATTCCGGTAAAAGCCATAAAGATCCCGAAGAAAGGTAAAATTAACATTAAAACAGCAGACCCTAAATTTAGGCTTCCGCCAGGGTAGAAGGTCTGTAGAAAATTAAAGTTCATGTATACTCCACATGCTACAGAAACGAGTCCTGGCAGAGTCAGGCAATAAAGAGGCTTATTAAACTCTGCACTGTTAAAAGTATTAAACAGGATGCTCATTCCATGCCTTAAATGGTTTCCTGCCGGTCGGTTTATTTTACATACTTGAGTTACATTTTGAATCATAAGATTACCTTCCAGAATATTGGACGAATTGTTGCAAACCCGTGATATCGAGTCAATTTTCTGGAACGAAGAGTCTTCAAGATATAAAAATCCATCTAAAGGAAAAAGTATGAATAAACATATATAAGCCAGGAAAAAATAGAAAAATGCTATGGGATAGAAAAATGCTACAGTTTTGATTACGAAAAAGAGGAAAAAGAATATATCAANNCCCGTAGCACTAATAAAAGTTTTAATTAAATAACTGGTCAACCAGCCGATTATAAACAGGTAAATGAGAATCTTCAAACTGTTCACAATCAGCCGGTTACGCCCGATTAATTACGCAAAGACCTGAAACATTATTCCTTTTTCTCTTTTCCTATGTTTCTCCTTGTTACTTTACCTCTTTGTTCCCATTCCCGTCTCCGGCTTCCGTTGGTATCCTTTCCTTCTGGTTTTTTCTTTTTTACTTCATTTCGCCCGGGCTTCTCTTCTCTCTGGCTTCTTGCCTGTCCTTCGCCTCTCGCCTGCCCTCCAGTCCTCTTCATTATTTCACTCACGGGTTCTTTTCTTGCCCAGACACTTCTTCTTACTGGTTTTTCTTCTTCTATTTCTTCATCTTCTTCATCAAGTTCGATTCCAAGTTTGGCGCTGATGGAATTTCTGGCTTTTTGTGCATCAGCATGTTCAGGATTGATCCGGAGGGTTCTTTCAAGAGCTCTGAGGGCTTCTTCATCTTTATCCAGTCCTGAAAGAGCCAGACCCTTGCAGTACCAGGCATCGGCAGAATCGGGTTTTATTGATATGGCTTTATTGCAGGGTTCGAGTGCTTTTTTATATTTGCCGAGTTTGAGGTGGACCATTGCTTTCCCAACCCATGTTTTTGCATTGTCAGGATTTATTTTGAGAGCGGAGTCATAAGATATTACAGCTTCAACCGGCCTGTCCAGGCTATAGAGGGCANNCATATTCGGGTTTATTTTAAGGGCGGCATCATAAGCCTGTATGGCTTCCTCATATCTGCTCATGTCAGAAAGGACAGCGCCTTTTGCATACCAGGCACCTGCAAGTCTTGAGTTTGAAGCAAGGGCTTTTTCAGAAGCCTCAAGGGCTTTTTCTTGCTGCCCTAGCCTGCAGAGGACTGAGGTTTTAAGGTTCCAGGCTTTATCATTGTCCGGTTTTATTTCAAGCATCCTGTCAAAAACCTCTAGAGCATCTTCATCCCTCTTAAGCTGCAGAAGCACGAACCCTTTTTCATAAAGATAAGCCGGATTTTCATGTTCAATTTCAAGTGCTTTTTCAAAGGCTTTCAGGGAGTCCTTATACATCCTGTGCCTTAAAAACACCGAAGCTTTTCCAGCCCATGCGGCTGCATCCCCGGGATTTTTCTCAATCGCTTTCTCATAGGGTGCAAGAGCCTTATTCAGTCTCCCATAAGCAGTTTCATCGGCTTTATCTGTCCTGCCCGCCCCTCTTCCGCCTTTCTTGCCGGCTCTAACTGTGCTGTCTGTCTTTTCTGTCTTGCCCGTCCTACCGGGTCTATCTGTCTGCCAGCCTCTTTTTTCGTTATAATCGTTTGCCATAGTATCGGTCCCGTAAATTGGTCTGGAGTGACTTCCTGTAATAAGAATCAGTAAGGCCCAACCTCCCCTGATGGGCGGTAAAGTTTAATCTATTCTCTGGGAAATCTTATTTGAAACTCCGTTCTCTTATTTTAAACTGATCCTGTAAGTTTATCTTAAATACAGAGGTTCGGATAGCTCGTCCGAAGAAAAAACTTTTCTTTAAGGTAGTTTTATTCCTTCCGTGTTTGTTTTCAATTAAATAACATTCGTTATAATGACCATTCCGTTGATAAGGTAATTATTATAACGACGATCACAGGAATAAATTGAACCCATAGCCTCAGGGAGAACCGAACAGGTATTTATTGAAATACAGAAAAGGAGAGTATCTATCTTGCTCTTCTGATAATTTAAGGAACTCCTGTCACTTTTATATGCTAGAACTTCAAATAAATATCCAAATATCTCATAACCTTTTTCCTTCAAATCCGAAAAGGCTTTTCCAGTCGTTAATGGCCTATATTTCAAAAACCCGTCGTCATCCAGGGAGGTCACAGTGAGACTAGATGGCGGGACAGTAGGAAATGATACTTTAGAAACTGATTATGAACCAGCACTCAAACCAGGTGAAAAAGTTCTACTTTTTTTGACGAAAGATGTTGTTATAGGTACTAGTAACATTGAGCCAAAACATCTCAGAGTTACAGGATGTATGCTAGGCAAGTTCACATTGACTGATGATGGGAAAGCTGCAAGACCAGATAAAACTGTCAGCCAGGATGAGTTGCTGAGCAAAATTAAAGAATGAGTATAATTAACATAGCTGCTTTTTCACAAAAAAACTGAGATGATAAGGTAATTTTGTGATTTCTGGCATTATTCGGCTTGAACAAATTACCCTCTACTATTTTCTTTGTTCCACTTAAATCATCATAGCTTAAAACTTCATGATAAACCCATGAACTGGTTATGTTTAATTTAAATCCTTCCTCAAGAGTGATCAGGTGGTGAAATATGAGGACTCGTTACAAAATAATTGTACTATTAATAATCATTTCTGCCGCGTCGCTGTCTATCTGGTGGCAAGACCAGAAGCAGAGGATGTATAATAGTAGTTTCATGAGCATTTATGATTACGATGTAATATTAACGACAGACTCAACCCTGAGCAACGCAACTCTCTACCTTCCACTCCCGGTGATAAACAACACATCATCCGGGGGTGTGGATATCGTAGAGCATCACTTTAATAACAATGATCCTTCATGGGAATACGCCCTGGTGGATACGGAACACGGGCTCATGCTATCTATGAAAAATGAGAAGGCAAGAAGTATAGATCTTAGTACAATGGTATTTTCTAACCAGACCATAGACACAATGAACCCGTTGGGCAATGAAATAGTTCTTATGCCCAAATACAATCTTACACATAATGTCAATGCCAGTGGAGCATATTCACGGACGTCTGAGCAATTTGATTATGAAAGCCGGGTGTATGCCTCCTATGAGACCTCCTCGAATGCAAATACCAGCATTTCGATCTACTTGGATGCACGTAATGAATGGTGGATCGGAGGATGGCAGTCTAACAACTATAGGGAAAACATGGAAATTATTCTGTCCGGATCTCAGGATGGATGGACAACAGTAAATGGGGAGCTTGTTACAGGAGAAGGAACGTACGATATATAATGTGAAATGCCACCCTTAAAAACTGGTGGCTTCCTTATTCATTGTCTATTGTTTTTATTTCAGTCGAACATCCGCTAAGCTTACTGTGAGGTACGCCAGCGTAACTTTGACTTGATGATAACATGGAAAGAAAACGAATATTAAGGATTTTAATTCCAGTTTTTATGGTTATCGCTATGACTGTACTTGCGCAAGTTGTATCCCAAAAACTTGGAAAAGCTGTAACTAAAAATGGAGTATATGACTATCCATTAATAGCAATATCACTAATTGGATTTTTTTCTCTTTGGGTTTTTTGCCTGCTGGATACTTTTTAATTTAGGAATCTGATTATGAGAGATTTTGCTAAGTATCCGTTTTAACTGGTTATCTATATACCCATAACACGTGTGTGCATTTAATTGCATATATAGAACTTATTAGTTCCTAGATTACCATAGATTGACTAGTTAGTCTACTATTTGTACTTGAAAGGATATCGGATCAAATCATGGCAAAACTCCAAAAAGATGAAATGAACGGTAGTTACTGGTTAATCATCCTAAAATCGATTGTGAAAACCAAAGGATGGGCAATAGATATGAGTTATTGACCCAGGTATCTACTCCGATATTAATACTACCTATTACTCAAATGTTCTCGACAATCTTCAGTGTCCCAATAAAACAGATGCAAAAAATGCCATTATCAGACATACAAAAGTAAATAAAAGAGGAAGGACCGATTTAATCTCATTTTCTTTTGACATCCTGCAGGACTTTCCGTTCACATATAACAAATAGAGAACGGCTGTTGAGACCGGTACCAGCCAGACGAAGTACTTGATATTATCGTAAGATGCCATCCCGGTTGCGGTCATAAGGATTAATGCAATCATCAACCAGCCTATAATAAGATAACTCTGGTGACTGTCTTTTTTTCCACGGAAAAGATTTTAGATCTTCTATTAATGCATTGGTTATGATTTTTCTGTCCGGTTAACTGCATAACATCATAATAAATTGTAGGAATGATATTTAAATCTGTTTCTACCTTTCCAGGTTTCAATCAATGAGCAGGATAGACATTGGTTCCGGCTGTCCCTTTATAGGGAATACCAGCGGCATTTCCGCGTCTTCTGCTGTCCTTTTCATGTTTATTCCGACCGCGTGTTCGGGGATCCTTGCCATGTTTGAGTGGATACAGATTCCTTTTTCCACATTGCACTTCTCACAGAGCCTGCACGAGCCATTAACGAATGCCACTGCAAAGGTGAAACCCTCATTAAAAGCTGTTTTTTCAAGCTCGAGCATTGAAAGCAGCATTTTCTTGCTGTAGTCAAAATAGTCCGACCAGAACCTTGAGGCTTTTTCCCTTGTTTCTTCCGGTTCGGAAGGGTCAAGCCAGGTCTTATACGGGGCTTTTGCTATTTCCTCATCTGCTATTGCAGGAGACCGGAACTTGACAAGCAGGGCATACCTGTACTCTTTAAGGATCTCTTTAAACTCATCTACAGTGGGGACATACGGAGGGCAGGTCAATTTTTTCCCATACCCTATGCACCCTCTGCATTTTAAAACAACCCTTTTCTCCACAAAAACCTGATAAGTGGGGATTATCTTTGCATCAACAGCTTCCAGCTCAAGCGCTTTTTTCACAAGAAATTCAAGCTCGTCAGGGGTCACATCTCGAAACGGCATAAATCTTTCCTTCTTAAAACCTATTTTTCACTCAAAGACGGCATTAAGCAGTTTCATCCCTTTGCCATTTTCCCCGAAGACCGTATACTACTTAGCTTTTTTCAAATATTTTCATTTCATTGAAAGTTTGCTCTGTTTTTTGTTTTTATCGTAACTTCCCTGTTTTCATTTTATCGGACTTTCTGCCTATCAAAACCCTTCAATCTATCAGATTTCTATATTATCAGAATATAAGGTTTTGAATCTTCTTACCTACCTTTATTCTTACCTACCTTTATTTCAGTCGAATACCCCGCTAGCT
>DUIO01000003.1 GCA_013330315.1 Methanosarcina sp.
AGTTCTCCGTAAATTACTTCCACTACAAAGACCACACCATTAAGCGGGAGTTTAATGCTCCAAGAGAACTCGTTTTCAAAGCATTTACAGACCCCGGTCTCTATACAGAATGGATTGGACTGCGAGGATTAACAACGATTCTTGAGATTTTTGAGCCGAAAAATGGAGGATCATGGCGATATATTCAAAGAGATCAGGACGGGAATGANNTATGCATTTCACGGGGTAAACCACGAAATCACAGCACCTGAAAGAATTATCAGCACTTTTGAATTTGAAGGGCTACCGGAAAAGGGGCATGTAATCCTTGATACAGCGAGATTTGAAGAATTGCCGGACAACAGGACAAAACTGACAACTCAGTCTGTCTTCCAGACAGTTGAGGACCGTGACGGAATGATCCAGTCAGGCATGGAAGAAGGAGTCAATGATTCATACAACCAGCTTGATGAGCTGCTGGAAAGGATGCAAAAACAGGGTTTACGCTAAAATTACACTAAAATGAAAAATTGCTAAATTAATGAATCAGGAGAAAATACATGCAAAAAATCACCCCGTTTTTATGGTTTGACAGCCAGGCTGAGGAGGCGGTTAAATTTTATACCTCCGTTTTCAAGGATTCAAAAATATTAAGCACTACGCGCTACGGAGAAGCAGGGCCAGGGCCTAAAGGGTCTGTAATGTCCATGGCATTTCAGCTCGAAGGACAGGAATTCATCGCTCTAAATGGCGGCCCGGAATTTACTTTCTCACCAGCTATATCGTTTTTTGTTAATTGCGAGACGCAGGAAGAAGTAGATTAGTTGTGGGAGAAGCTCTCCAAGGGTGGGGAAAAACAGGGGCCTGCATGGGTTAAAGACAGATATGGCGTTTCATGGCAAATCGTTCCCACCGTCCTGGAGGAGCTGCTGAGTGACCCTGATCATGAAAAATCAAGAAGAGTTGTGGAAGCAATGCTTCAGATGGATAAAATTGATATCGAAAAACTGAAGCAGGCATATAAGGGACAATAAACCGGAAAAAACGGGTGTATGAGAAGCATAAAAGCTTGTAAAGCCGCATAAGTTCAACTCTAAAGATAATGCGCCTGTTTGGTTATTTTTTAATGGTTGCCTTATCTCGAAAAGATGGTTGCAAGTTTTGCCGGAAATAAACAATCTGGTGAGAGCACTTTTGATGAAAGCGTATTTGATCAAAAGCCTGTTAAAAGAAATGGAAACTAGGGGGTCCAGCATAGAAGGTAATAACAATGCAATCCCGGGCAGGCCGCCTGAAAAACCATATCCCGAACTCAGGAAACTTGACCGGCTGGTAGGAAAATGGAAAACTGAAGGGAAGACCAGAGCAACGCCGTCTAAACCGTCAGTCAGGATATGCGGAACGGATATCTATGAATGGCTGCCGGGAGGGTTCTTTCTTATTCACCGAGTGAATGTGTGTATGGGAGATGAGGAGGTTAAGTCAGTCGAGGTCATCGGTTATGACGACTCGGTCCAGACATATCCCATGCATTCTTTCGACAATAAAGGCAACTACGATCTATCGCAGGCAAGCGTACATAATAGTACTCTGATCATTACAGGAAAATCAATTCGTTTCACTGGCGTGTTTAGCGACAACGGTGACACCATAACGGGCACCTGGGAGATTTTAACTGATAGCTCAAACTGGTCACCCTGGATGGATTTGAAGTTAACCAGAGTAGAAGATCTAACGGCATACACATTTGATACAGGCTCCGCCTCTAAAAACAGGGAAGAGGAAAGAGAGCCTGCTCACCAGAATAGAGAAGTTACGGGCAATTATGCTTCTGTTAACGGTCTCAATATGTATTATGAAGTCTATGGAACCGGCAGACCGATAATCCTGCTTCATGGAGGTGTCGGTGCGAGCAATATGTTCGATCAGGTCCTGCCAAAACTTGCTGAAAACAGGCAGGTCATCGCCGTCCATTTTCAGGCGCATGGATATACGGAAGATATTGACAGGCCACTCAGATTTGAATTGATGGCTGAGGACGTTGCAGCACTTATAAAGCACCTGGGCATCGAAAAGGCAGACATTCTGGGCTACTCGCTTGGCGCCGGCGTAGCCCTGCAAACAGCAATTCGCCACCCGGATTTAATTCGCAGGCTGGTAGCGATCTCGGCTCCAGTCAAGCAAAGTGGATGGTATCCAGAGGTTCTGGAGCTCATGGCACAGATGGGTCCCGATACTGCAAAATCCATCAAGCAGACTCAGCTCTATGAGTTCTATCCAGATACTGACTGGGAAGCTCTCTTTGCCAAACTCGGTGACCTGGTCAGGCAGGACTTTGATTGGTCGAAAGATGTGGCTGCAATCAAATCACCTGTGATGATTGTCTTTGCGGATGCGGACGCTGTCCGTATGGCACATGTTATGGAATTTTTCGCACTATTTGGCGGCGGACAGCAGGATGCCGGTCTGGACGGGTCCCTGAGACCAGAGGCACAGCTCGCTATTTTGCCAGGCACAACACACTACGATATTCTCTCTTCCCCAATGCTGGCTGCGATTGTTACACAGTTCCTCGACTCACCCATGCCGGAAGGGATGTGAAAAATGCTCATCAACTGCATTAATTACAGACCATATAAAACAGGAGAAAAATGGAGCAAGAAAAAGAACTTTATTAAAAAATCTGCAAATTGAAACTCATAATTTTCTCATTAACATTAATAATTAAAAAGAGGGGGAAATTACTATTTCAGACAACAACACGCAGTTAGAACAGCAGCCCAAACCTGACCTCGCGCTCAAACGCCTGGAAGGGCTGGTCGGCACGTGGGGTATAAAAGGTCGTACTCTTGATTCCAATACCGATAATGTATCTGCACTCACCACTTTTGTATGGCTACCTGGCAGGTTCTTTCTAAAACAGAGCTTCGAAGCTGACTTTATAGGAATGAAAATCCAGAGCCTGGAGCTCATTTACTACGATCCGGAGAGCGATACCTTCCCTTCACTTGTCTATTCCAACCTGGCAGGAATCCCGATTCCATACAGATATGATGTTAAGGGCAAAGATGTGGTAATCACGACGGATCTCGGCGGTGGGGCAAAAATGACAGGAAAAATAAGCGAAGACGGCAACACCTTTTCTGGCGGCTGGAGACAAAATCCAGGCAAAGAAGATGCCGGAAATGTGGCTTATGACTTTGTCGGAACCCGTATAAAGTAGATTGCCTTCTGATCAACTCAGTGTGAGCAGTGAGCAGTTTTGAAGGAGTAGGGGGCAAGCATTATGAGAAAAGTTGTAATGTTTAATCGAATTTCTATTGACGGCTTTTTTGCCGGACCGAATGGAGAAATTGACTGGTTTATAGCGGACCTCGAACTTGACAAAGCATTACACGAAATGGGCCAACTTGGAGTGTCTCCGCCTGATACAGTTTTGCTGGGCAGAGTGACCTACCAGTTATTTGAAAGCTTCTGGCCAAAGGTAGCTGCCGATCCGGGCTCTTCCAGAGAAGCACGAATTATGGCTGACGAATTAAACCGGATGACCAAAGTTGTTTTTTCAAAGACCTTGAAAGACGTTTCCTGGCAGAACACCAGGATTGTTGAAGGCAATATCACGGAAGAAGTAAAAAGGTTAAAACAGGAAACAGGCTCTGATATCCTGATATTTGGCAGCGGCACGATCGTACAGCAACTTACCTCTGAAGGGTTAATTGATGAATATCTGCTGGCTGTAACTCCGGTTATTCTGAGAACAGGAAAACCGCTGTTTAAGGGCGTTAAAAAATTAAATTTCAGGCTTCTGGAAATCGTGGCAGATTGTACCTGCCATTGTCGACGAAATGCTAAGTGACCCTGAAAAATTGAACAGGGATATCATTGCAATTTACGGAATGAAAAAATACGGTATCGAAGCCCTGAAACGGGCATACGAAGGACGGTGAAGAAACACATGAAGGACGGACAGGTTTTGCATATAAATCCAGACGGCTTACCCAAAAATCCGGCGTTTACCAACGTAATTGTTGTAACCGGCCAGGCAAAAACGATTTACATCGGAGGGCAGGACGCAGTAGATGCTTCCGGCACAATTATCGGAAAGGGAGACATCAAACAGCAGACCGAACAGGTTTTAGCTAATTTGCAAACGGCACTGAAAGCCGGGGGTGCTGAACTGGAGCATATTGTCAAGTGGAATGTGTACGTAGTCCAGGGACAGGATATTCAAAAGGGCTTTGAAGCATTCCAGCAGATATGGGGTCGCAGACCTGACCCACCCGCGATCACCTTCATGTTTGTGTCGGGACTGGGAAACCCGGATTTCCTGGTAGAGATGGACGCCATTGCTGTTGTGCCTCAGCAGTAACTCTATAACTAGAAACGTATACTGTACGCGATACTCGGTGGCGATGTTCCGAGGAAATTAACATATTCTCATGAACTCTTCAGAGATTGTCAGACTTCGACTTCATAATAACGGCTTAAGTCATTCTCCGTTTAAAAGTGCAACTGATGCAGTTTCACATTTAGGTGCGGTTCAGGCGCAGGATTTTGCTGCCGCTAAATGGGCTCTTGGGCTCCGTATCAAAGATTCGACCGATGAAGACATCGAAAAAGCTTTTAATGAAGGCAAGATCCTGCGAACGCATGTGATGCGCCCAACCTGGCATTTTGTTGTGCCGGAAGATATCCGCTGGATGCTTGAGTTGACTGCACCGCGAGTGAAAACGCTCCTTGAACCTTCCAATCGAAAGCTCGAGCTCGATTACGCACTGTTTTCCAGAAGTAACTCTGCAATTGTCGGAGCACTGCAGGATCATAAATATCTCACCCGGCAGGAGCTGAAAGCAGTGCTGGCAAATAAAGGCATTAAAACCGATGTCCAGCGTCTGGCTCACATTATCATGTGGGCTGAATTGGAAGGACTGATTTGCAGCGGACCAAAGTGTGGGAAACAGTTTACCTATGCACTTCTGGAAGAACGCGCGCCGAAAATAAAAAAGTTGAATCGAGAACAGGCTCTTGCTAAACTTGCACTCAACTATTTTACCAGTCACGGGCCAGCTCAGCTGAAGGACTTTTCCTGGTGGTCGGGACTTGCCGTTAAAGACGCAAAAAATGCCCTCGAATTAATAGAATCAAAATTAGAGCAGGAAACTCTTGATAGTAAAACCTACTGGTTCCCTGCCCACGAAGAAGTGACAGCACCGAAGTCGCCGTCCGCGTTTTTACTTTCTATTTACGATGAGTACACAATCGCCTATAAAGACAGAAGTGATATCAGTGAGACTCGAGATATTGAAAAAATGATTTCTATGGGCAATGCCTTGACCGCAGTTATCATTTTGAACGGCAAAGTAGCAGGCACCTGGAATAGAGCTTTGAAAAAAAGTAGGGTTGAAATCAGGCTAAATCCGTTTCGGCAATTGAATGAAGAAGAACAAGGGACATTAGAATCAGAAGTTACTCGATATGGGAAATTTATCGGACTCCCTGCAGTAGTCGTTAAATAATCTTCGTTCAGTAATTTATCGCACCGGGAGCTCTGCAGGGGGTGGAAGATAGAATTTCCGGAAATTTCCGGAAATTGCCTGCGTGAAGCTGTTCTCGAACTGTGGAACATTCAGTAAGGACTAAAACTTTGTTACCGGCCATTAGCAATAGCCAGAAAACAGTCCATTGTGAGCTTTGTATCAATTCCCCATATCCTAATTCCCTATATCTCCTTTAATCACTATCTCATGGGAATTAACACTGACCTCAATGAAGTCGATAGGAATCTTTACCGGAATCATGGTTCCGTCATCTTTTAGGATCTGGAGGGGATCCTCGATTTCAAAAGCTGTCGGTATTCTGGACGTAAGATAGTCATTGAGATCATTGAGGAGTGATTTAGTTAACCCGGTTCTGTAAATAATATCTATGAACCATTTTCCTATGTCTTCCGGGATATTGAGAATGTTCCTGGTGATGTTGTCTATTCCTCCTGAGGTCTTGTAGATAAGACTGACTGCCCAGCTGGGAGCCTTTGAAGAGCTAAGAAGATTGTCGATTGCGTACTTCACGCGATTTTTGAAGAGATCTCCAACGGTATCTGCAATCTCAATGATATACAGGTCCGAAGGTAATGTAGGAACCGCTATAATCTGCCACCTGTTTGGCATCCCTGAGCATACCCCATAAAATGTTTCTATACGTGCTTTGAAGGTAGCCTTTGATGTAATGGATTCACTTAAGTCTATTGGGACAGTAATATCCGGGCTGTCACCGAAAAAGCAGTACGATGGAAGCGCTACACAATCCCTGCATCCAACTACCGGGACATTGCAGGAAGGATACGGCGGCATTAAACAGACCTCACCGCCTCCAATACTGATTTCAGGTATGTCGATCC
>DUIO01000199.1 GCA_013330315.1 Methanosarcina sp.
ACTTGCATATAATTAGAAAAAATATTATGAGCAATTAGTGAACGGGGTTTTCTGGAGGAGGTTAAAATATGTTGGATTCAGTTATGATCAATAATATTTGATTTTGAGCTTTGCCCGTTCACCAGCTCAACAGAGGATTAAGGAATATATAAATGTTTTGGTATGTAAAAAGTCATCATCCTTTTTGTGCAATAATAAAAGGGAAAACTCATCTTTTCAATAGTTCTTTTCCTCATACGGCTACTTAAATAATACATTAAAGCATAAGAGGAGGAAAACCATTTCCTACTTATGGATAACAGATTTGTAGCATATGGAGATTGAAACTTTAAAAGATTAGCAGAAGAGAGATAACTTACAATACTTTACTTTATTACTTACCAGGAAGTATATTGTTTTTTAATTCTACACTTTTTTAATTCTCAAAGCATAAGAGGGATTGGCAGAGGGGTTTCAATCATTTAGGATTATATGAAAAAGAAATTTATACAATTATTAGTATAGTATAATATCGGGGTGATATGCCTGTACTGGCACACACTCACCAAAAAATGGCGAGCCTGTGTGAGAGAATTCTAAAGAAGCTTGATCAGAGCACAGGCTAAAAGAAAGAGTAAAAAAGGAATTGATATGAGAGAGGGTACCTATGAAACAAATAATGGTTGCAACTGATGGTTCGGAACTTGTCAAAAAGGCAGTTGATAAAGCAATCGAACTTTCCAGGCTTAGCGGAGCTAAACTTTACGCGGTATATGTAATAGTCCCAACAACCCATTCTCCAAGAGACTTTGGCTGGGAAAAATCTGCTATGGAACACTTCAGGAGAGAAGGAGAGTCAGCTACACGCTTTGTGGAAGATGAAGCAAAATCTGCTGGAGTAGAGGTAGAATCTGTATTGCTGGAAGGACACCCTGCAAATAGAATTGTAGAATTTGCAGAACAGAACGATATAGATATAATCGTGATGGGNNTCTATTCTTTCTTATTTTCTATTTATTCTATTTTTTATTCTTCTCTTGGAGTGTCACCAACAAGCAGATTGAACGCTATAAAATTAGAGAGTTAAAAACGGTTTTTGGCATTAGTTAATTCTGGAATATCCTGCAGGCCGTTTGAAGTTGTTTTCTAAAGTTTTCTTGAAATCGAGGCTCTTAAGTGAGAAGAGACTGAAGCCTGTTAAAATATGTAAAAAAATCAGATTCAACCTTAAAAAAATGGCCTCAGAGGTTATTCTGAGGTTAAGTTTTTATGATGAATCCTTAAAGCCAAAAACTGACTTTAATGACTCGAAGAAATTAACATTCCCGTTTCATCCTATTACGCTCATGCCTGAAACCCGGATAGAAGGCGTAATTATACCTCCTACTTTCCTGACATCAAAACCTGCGCCCGTAATATTTTTAAGAAGCTCGAAGGCGTTGCCCGAAATCATAAGGGATTTTACTGGCTTATCCAGAGCTCCGTCTTTGATCGTGAAGGCATTTCTGGCTTCTACTGAAAAGTCGCCGGAGATCGAATTTGCAGTATGGGCACCGATAATTGTGTTTACGAAAACTCCTGAGGTAGTATTTGCAATAATGTCTTCCTGAGGGTAATCGATGACGAAATTCCTGAGCCCTACGGATGGAGGGCTTGTATAGGAGGACCTTGAGCCGTTTCCTGTGCTTTTCACACCGGCTTTTCCTGCTGTATAGCTGTCGTAGAGGTATGTCTTGAGCACGCCGTTTTCAATGACCGTTGTATGCTGTGAAGGAACACCTTCATCATCAGACGCTGAGGTTTCTATTCCTGCCTCAATCAGCCCGTCATCGTAAATACACAGTTCAGGGTCGGCAATTTCTTCCCCGATCTTTTCTATCAGGCCTGATCTTCCCTTTTGCACATTGTCAGCATCAAGGGAAGGAGCGAGGGCTTCTTCGAGAATATCAGAAAAAGCAAACGGGTGAAATATAACATCGGTTTTCTGCGGTTCGATTTTTATTCCGCCCCTGGATTTAAGGGCAAGATCGGAAGCGTTCTTTCCAAGAGCAAAGAAGTCTATGTCAAGAGAGCGGGAAATAGAGAAATCATAAGCTGTTGAAGTATCCCCATTTACGGTTATCACATCAACAAAACCGGAAACTGCCGTGGATTCTTCTTCGATTTCTATTCCGTTTGTGTTCAGGATAAGCCGTTTGCCCCTTGAACGGGTAAACCCCCCCGAGGTAGGAAGGGTGCCTGGCATCTCTTTTGTACCTTCAACAAGTTCTACGGCATAGCCAATGCATTCTTCGAGTTCAAGAGCTTCAATCTTTTTATCGAATATGCCCGAGACCTGAGGGTATTTTCCATTGGAAGGGAGAGACACCCAATCAGGATCACTTTCCCGAACGCGAGCTTCTGCAACTGCAATCTTTACGGCATTTTCGAGTTTTTCTGCAGAATTGGTACTTGCAAAACCAACAGCCCCATTTACAATGGCTCGGATCCCAAGCCCTTCGGAAAAGCGGTCTTTGGCATTCTCAAGTGCATCTCTTTTGAAGTTGACGCCCGTTGAGTGGTTTGCAGCATAATAAATTTCAGCCTCTTCAGCCCCTGCCTGTTCTGCCAGTTTCAGGGCTTTTCTTGCAAGCTCGTACATTTCAGGCACCCCCTACAAGGGCTTTTGAGATGGCAATATGCGGAGACCCGTCAGAAACAGGCACAAGCTGCCCGGCTTTTCCACACCTTCCGGCAGTCATTTTCAGGTCATTTCCAATAAGGGTTACGTGGTTCAGGATCTCAAGGGTTTATCCCGAGAGGGAGACGTCTCTTACAAGTTCGGTAAGTTCTCCGTTCTTTATAAGGTATCCTTTTTCGGCATTGAACTGGAATATACCTTCTCCGGTATTCACCTGCCCGCCCCTTGACCCTACAAGGTACATA
>DUIO01000342.1 GCA_013330315.1 Methanosarcina sp.
TTCTTCCGCAGCCTTATTCCAGAGGATTATTTCTTTCTTAAGGTTCACGTAATATATTCCCTCTGAGAGAATATCCAGAATATCGTTTTTTATTCTATCCATAAATCACCCTTGAAACACTCGATATATAATCAGTTTGAAAACTTTTGTTGCATTGCAGACAACACAATCATAAAACATACCCCTCTGTCTGTGTTCTCAACTGCTATTTTTCCACCCATATTTTCTATAATCTGCTGCGATATGTGCATCCNNATTTTTTCGTCGATGCCTCCTCCGGCATCACAATATTGTATCCATACTTTATCATCCGTACGACTGATTTTTATTGAGACATCCCCGAAGACTCTACCCTTGAATTCAGGTTTCAGTTTCCGTTCATCAAGAACATCTTTTGTATTGCTCAAAAGATTCATAACAACCTGCTTGAACTCGCTGGGGAATCCCTCAACTCTGTCGTCAAGCGTCTCATCTTTTAAGATATAAACAATCATACCCGACGTATTATACTGAGGCTTAAGCATGTTATATATTTCAGATATAACTGCGGAGACAGAGAAAACGATAGCCTCTTTGGACGGCTTATAAAAGTTTCTAAAGTCATCAATAGTATGTGCCATAAAGTGGATCTGCTCATTTATTTTATCAAGAGTGGTAATTGACTCGCTCATTCCTTCCTTCTCCGAAAGTTCATCCTTTAGAATATCTGATATAAGAGCGATAGCGTTCAGTGGCTGTTTCCACTGGTGAGAGATAGACCCCAGCATTTCGCCAAGAGTTGACAGCTTTGCCTGTTGTATCAACATTCTCTCGCTCTCAATCATTTGGCATTCAATAAGCTTTTTATCAGTTACATCTTTTATCGAAGTAAATACTGTTTTCTGTCCATAAAAATCCATTAATTTAGAATAAAGCTCACAGACAACTACGGTCCCATCTTTCTTTAAAAGTTCGGTCTCAAATTCCAAATAACCGTCCTCATGTATTTTTGATGCAAACGCACCTAGCCCCTCAAGAGCTTCTGGCTTATGAAGAGACATCGGTTTCATTTTGAGAAATTCTTCATGCGAATAACCAAATAACGTACACATTCGGTCGTTGACCTCAATAAATTCCGTAGGGAAATTATTCTCATCAAATGAGTGTATACANNGATCAAACTATTAAAAAGATATTGATATTTCTCTTCCGATTTTGTCCTTTTACTAATTTCATCATTGACCCATATTTCGAGATTTTCTTTATATTTTTCTTCTATCGTAACATCAGATAATACTATGACATAGCTTTCACAATCCTTCTGAGCCATCTTCCCTGCATTTATACGGAAAATCATAGTTTGACCATTTCTTGTAATCTTAACCCTGTAGCGGAATAATGGATTTTCAAGTATCAAATTAATCCATTCAATCCTTGATGTATCATACCGACGCAAAAAGTTAGGATTATCACAATCTTCAAACAGATTGCATAAACAATCATACTGTTCGTTAAAATCTTCAACCGTATTAATGTCCATAAAATCAAGGAACGCTTTATTCGCGTCCATTAGACGCTCACCTGAAGATATGATAACCATGTCATCCTGAGAATCTAGTATCGTTCTAGTATACTCCTGCTGTGCCAAAAGACTGCTTATATAGCCTTTCATCGCTTTTCGTAGTTCATCAAATTCCTTTAGACAAAAGCGTTCCGGCAAGTCTGTTCTATTTTCGGTATAACAGACCATCATATTTAAAGGTTTAACTATGATTTTTTGTGTGATAGTGAGCACTATACCGAGCAAAAATGCCACAAACAATGTAAAAGCAAACATTATGGTGTGTAGACTCTTGACCAAACTATTTTGTAAATTACCCTCAGCCGGAACTACTATAAGATAATATGTTTCAGGCCTGACAGATGTCTTTATATGAACAACAGCGTATGGTGAAATGCCTTGCTTCAAGTCTGACTTATTGAACACAGAAACATCCTTAACTGTTCCGCTAAAACGAGAATTGATCCTGTATTCAGCTGTTGAAAAAAGAATTTTCATTGATTTATCGAGAACGTACACAGCTCCAAGCGTATCATTGGTCATTTTGTAGTTTTCAAAAGTGCACTTAAAAGCTTCAAGTCTGTTATGCCGAATATCTTCCTCAAGTGCATAACTTAGGCCATTTATACTTGTTTTCATATCAGACATAAGATGTTCTTCGATAAGGCGGTTTGAAGCCTGATGATAAAAAAAGATACCAAAAGCGAAAGAGGCGGAAAGCATTGAAAGTATTATAATACGAAAGTGAGAATATTTCACATTACACCGTTATAGAAATTTTTCCATCCGGAATNNAAAACAATTCTCTGTTTCTATATATTTACAGTCCCAAATTATGAATATAATATAACAATATTATTTATATTTTTTTATCATAGTATCCATTCTTCCGACGAAATCCTTTACCAGTGCTTCTAGCTCGGGCAGATAAGCTTCTGCTTCCTTCTTTTTGCCTGCTTTAACCAGATCTGTAACCTTGTGTGCAAGGACATGAACTTCCTTATGTGGTACTTCCATGGCTCTATAATCACTGTCATTTCCGAACAACTCTTTTCCTTTACTGTAGTAATACTTCCCGAAAGTACATGTTGTATGGTCAGGAATATTTATATTACACTGAGATTTGGAATAGCAGTCGAATATGCTCTTCATAAGGTTTATATGCGCAATTTTTGCAGCTGCAAAGTAATAAGCCCTGCTTGTCAGCTGATAGCTTGAATATTTATCGGATATGCCTTTTATGCTTGCGAGAAGTTTATCAGTGTCATCCAAAAGATTTAAAACGATGTCTTTTGTGCCTTCGGAATTAGTTGCTACAATATTGATATTGCTCATAATGCACGTTGTGGTCGCAGACTGCTGAGTCACCGATGCAGAGATTCCTGTCATAAGCATATCCAAATCTTCTATAGCTGTCAGAATTGTCTGAAATCCCTGATATGCATTCTCTGTGGCATCCTTCTGTTCATCCAGAGCATTTACGACATTCTTAGTTCCGGAAGATACTTTGCTTATATTAGAAGTCATTGAACCGACCATCTGCTCAATTTCTTTAGTTGAGTTTTGAGTTTTCTCTGCCAGTTTACGAACTTCATCGGCAACAACTGCAAAACCTCTTCCTGCCTCACCTGCTCTGGCTGCTTCTATCGCCGCATTAAGTGCAAGCAAATTTGTCTGCTCGGAGATATCGTCTATCACAGATATTACACCGCCAATCTCCGATGCCTTTTCTGTCAGATTCAATATTTCTTTCTCAAGATCTGCGATGATTAATGCAACATTCTCTGACGAAACTTTTGCTGTGCTGATTGCCTCACTGCCTTTTTGTGCAAGTACCACAGTATTTTTTGCCATCACAGCTGATTGATTTGCCGATCTTGATATTTCATTGATTGTTGCGCCCATCTCTTCTCCTGCGGCGGCAACCTGTGTGGCCATTTCTACATTCTGCTCAACAGAGTCTCTCACTTTAACTATCGCAGTTGTTACAGGCATGGTGTGTTCGCCTGCATCCCCTACAAGTACCAGAGTATCTGCATAATCTGTATTAAGTTTATCAAGATAGCCGTTAAACTGATTTGCAAGCTGAGCCATCATTCCTCTGCCAATGTCATCATTTGCATGCAGATGAATTCTGGGTGTAAGGTCACCTTTGCCATCAGCTAAAGTATCGAT
>DUIO01000066.1 GCA_013330315.1 Methanosarcina sp.
CTCTACAACCCAAAGAGCCGTAAGAGAAAATCCAACTTTGCAAGGGCAATCGAAATTATCCGCAAATATAAAGCCGATTCCGTACCTGTGGGGCTTGTCAAGAATGCCATGAGGGGCGAAGATGAAGCCCAGATCGTGACAACCCTTGGGGAAGTAATGAATTATGAGGACTGGGTGGACATGAGCACAGCCATTCTCATAGGCAACGGGGAGTCCAGAATCTGGAAGTCTCCGAAAAAGGATATTATCATAACACCCAGGGGGTATCATAAGAAATATGACTACTGAAAAAAATGCTAATGAAAAAGCAGGAAACCTCGAAAACCTCGAAGAGTTTACCGAACTTACTGTAGAAGTAAATCCCGAGCTCGTAAAGATTTGCAATGACTCAGGGGCAAGAACTGAAGAGGCAAAAGCAATTTACATGAAAAGCCGGACAATGATCCGGGAAATTGTCGGAAACTCAACTCCCGAAGACCGTTTCCGCCAGCGCTGTGTAATTGCTACCGGAGACCTCTCAGTTGCAGATATCATGCGTTTCACTAATGACCCCATACCTGCAGGTGTTGAAGCAATTAAAAAAGGTGCCCCTATCTTTGTGGATATTAACATGGTAAAAGCCGGGATTACGAAAGCCGGGCATAATTCACAAATTATCTGCGTACTTGACGAAGACCCTGACGCCAAAATTGCCAATAAGTATGGAATAACCAGAACATCAGCAGGTTTTCTGGCGGCAAGGGAAAAACTCGACGGCAGCATTATAGCAATCGGAAATGCACCTTCTGCGCTAATTATGGTCTGCAAACTTATTGAAAAAGGCGTAAGACCTGCCCTTATAATCGGTCTTCCTGTCGGTTTTGTGAATGCAGCCGAATCCAGGGAAATGGTCAGGAACCTGAAAATTCCAATTCCTTCGATCAGCTGTGTCGGGACAAGGGGAGGCACTCCGATGGCTGTTGCCTGCGTAAATGAACTCGTAGCAATCGCACGGGAAANNAATTTTATTTTCTTTTTGTACCTTTCTTAAAATTTATTTTTGCATCAGCTTCAAAACGCCTGTCAGGAATTTTGTTTTCCTATCAATCTTTAAATTCGATAAGATAAGAGGCGATGAATTTTATAAGATAGGCTATACAATTTCCAGAAATAATGTTTTTCATGCAGGCAATAGCCTCAATTCTGTGTGCCCCTCTACAGTTGATATCGAGATCTCTGATACTGAGGCGGACGAAACCTAAATTGTAACTGTCAAATCTAACTGGACAGGCATGGGTGAAACTCTAAAGGGGANNAATTTGCCTCTATGGAAATAAAAAAGTAAATAAATCCTTAAAATTCTGTCCAACTTCTTTTTTATTTTACTTAATTCTTTTTTTTCAGTTTTATTCTTATTTGTAAATATTCTTACACAGTTTTTTTATACATGCACACATATCTATTGTTGTCTAAAAAAAGTCTAAATTAAAAATAGAAATTAACTTATTGTATATTATAATCAAACTTTAATATATATATATAAAAACTCGATGTATCTAACAAATTCTACACAAAATGAGGAATAACATGAAAAAATTATGTGCAATGATATTTGCCTCCATAATGCTGCTTTCAATAACCATGAGCGTGGAGGCACTGGAATCTAAAGAAATATCAAGACAGGATGGCGTGTATGCAGTTGCAGATTGGTCTGACACTAATGGTAATGTGACCACTTATACATACTTATCTGTAGATAAAACAAATGAGGGGACTTATGTCTCCATTTCCATGTCCACATATGATAGTGTGACAGACAGTTATTCTGATAAATATGGTTCTGTGTATACACGGGATGATATTTTCATCATGGACAAAAAGCTTGACTCTGCAAGCCTGTCTCCGGTCGAGATTGCAATATCTGAATGGTATTATGATGAAACCGAAGATTATTACACATCTAAAGATGCAGGTACTTTAACCGTTAGCGCAGACTGGACTGGCATTGGGGACCTTTCAAGGGGCAGTTTCAAACATACCTCAAGGGATGGAGATTATATATTCAGAAGCGCTGAAAATTCCCTTTCCAGAGATGCCTCAATTACAGCATCGATAGATGGCAACTTTTTCGAATCACAGTACTATGCCAGCATGGTCAGCTTCAAATCCGCTCGTATGAGTATGAATAAATGAGTACGGATAAATAGCTACAGAAATGACTATAGATAAGTGACCTCAGAATAGCTGCTTTAAGGGATTCTTATCGGATCTTAATTTTCCGAAATTTAAATATTACACTGTAGAAACTTTACATATTATAGAATTCCCATTTTTTAATTTAATCAAGTAGCTGGAATTGAAGTTTAAATTTAATCTGGTGCATTCAAAAAAGGTTTCTTCAGATAGTGTTTCTTTAGATGATGTTTCTTCAGACGATGTTTCTACAGTACATTTTTTAAGAAATAATTTTAGATATTTTTTGCTAAAGATTTTTTACAGATACATTTTTACGGAAGACTTTATATAAATTTTTTCATACTTTATTTTTTCCATATTCCTTAATGTTATTGCTTTTTCATGCTATTTTTCTCGTATAAAATCTTATTTTCTTTTTTATTTTACAGATATGCCCAGAATTTAAAGATATAATTTGTATTTTGTCCAAAATATCTGTCAATATTTTTAATTTTAATCAATATACTAACATGCAGGTAGCTGTCTAAATATCTGTTTTAATTAAATAGTCTAATATACTTAATAGTCTAGTTATTTCATTCTTAAAAAATATTAAGAATATTTAATGAAATTTTATTATTTATATAATAAATTTTAGTATATGAGGGCTAATATGAAACAATTTTATAAAATATTACTTGCACTTGTTCTCTTGCTCGCAATGGCAGTGAATGCAGGGGCAATGGAACAAAAATCAATTACTCGGCAGAATTCTGAGTACGCATCTGCAAACTGGGTTCAGAACGAAGGAGATATTGTTACCCAGACATATCTCTATGTAGAAAAGGTGAATGGTAATACCTACATTTCTTTGTCAATACAGACTTATAATGAATTGACAGGTTACTGGTCCAATAAATATGGGAATATGTACACTCAGGACAATGTCTTCAGTATATCCAAAAATTTCAATTCTGCATGCCTCTCCGAGATCGAGATGGAAGTCTACGAAAATTACTACGATGACATGGGAGGATGGACGTATAACGTTGAAACCATAACTGTTAAAGCCGATTGGAATGGTAAGGGAGAAATTACAGAAGACAGGTCCAAATATGTTTCAAAATATGGCGACTCCACTTCTAGAACTGGTGCTGCTTCTGTTTCCAGAAGTGCCACAGCTACGGGGAGCATAAATAATTATCGGCTTGGAGAAGATCCTTACGCCACGATATCCAGTTATAACTCTGTTTCGAAATATATGGAGAAATAACTGCGTTGAACGATTTAAATGCGTTAAATGGTTTGAATTAATTAATTTGCTTTAAGAGGCTACTATTCGAAACCTTTTATATATGGATGAAGGATTTTATTCATCCGGTTAACTGCAGGCTTAACAAATTCTTTTTACTTTTTTACTTTTTTTNNTTGCCGGTTTAAACTATTATTTCTAAGGTAGTCGGAGAGTATGTACGATAAAATTTCTAGTTGCTCTGTGATGTTTTTGAATAAATGAAAAGTAATTGGATAAATTAACGGTATATGCCAGCAAATGGCATGGAGTTATTATTGCCACTTAAAAGATCGAGTCTGTAAGATTATCTCAAAACCGAAGAAAATAATATGAGAAGATACGGATAAAATTTATTGTTTCTCTTCCTACATCTTACACTCAGTTTATACTTAAATGTGCGTAATGTCTGAAATAATTTAGAATAGCCACCAGAAATGATTCTGGCGAACCATCCAGAGCCCTACAAGGATAAGCACTATTCCGGCTCCTTTTTTAAAAGCTGAATCATACATTGATATCAGTTTTATTTTCGAAGTGGAGAGGTGTGCCGAGTATGCAAGTATTAGCATTGGTACTGCAAACCCTGCAGAGTAAATGAGAAGAGTCAATGCGCCGGTGGCAGTGCTCCCTTCCAGAGCTACCATTGTAAGGATTGAAGCAAGAATAGGGCCCACACAGGGGATCCAGAGTACTCCGAGGGAAAGCCCTAACAGAAGTCCTGAGATAGGGCCTTTGTCGTTCATTCCTGCAAGCATTGGAAACCTTGCAAAAGCATTAAACAGGCTTATATCAAAGAGTATTGCAAGCCCCATTATGATAATCAGGATTTCTGCCAGGATCTTCAGCTGTTCTATATATGTCTGAAAAGCTGCTCCGAAGGCGGAGGTCACAATTCCCATAAAGGTGAAAGATATAGATACTCCAAGCACTATGGCAAGGGGCCTTAACTTTCCTTTTCCTGTAGAACTTGCAAGAACTGCAGGAAGAAGGGGAAGGATGCATGGGGACAGGATGCTGAGAACTCCTGCGCCAAATGCAACCACGGGGGAAATAGCTTCATAAGACATGGTTCTGATTTGACGTTTTATTGTTC
>DUIO01000166.1 GCA_013330315.1 Methanosarcina sp.
TGAGTATAGGGGTTCTCTGTGGAATCCATAACCAGTATGACTCCGTCAAGGTCATCAAGCCATTTTACAGCTTCAATTACACCCTCTGTTGCTTCTTTGGATCTTTTCTTTGACTCTACGTCGCTCATTCCCTGTTCCATAAAGTCATGAAAATCGATCTTTGTCGCAAGTCCGGGAGTGTCCACAATATCAAGGCTTATGGTATGCCCGTTAGTCTCAATAGTAACTCCGTTTCTCCTTTTTGCATGCCTGGTTTCATGGGCAATGTGCGAAACTGAGCCCATAGTTTCCTCGCTTCCTACCCAGTCCCTGAGGATACGGTTGCTAAGGGTTGTCTTTCCGGCATTCGGGGGTCCGTAGATACCGATACATGCTCCTTTTTTCTTGAACAGTTTATTAAACATTTTTGAAAAGCTTACCTTAAATCGTTTTATCATATTCATGGCTTCCCTCCATTGGGAAAAGCATACCACCAAAGGATTTCTCGGATTGCTTTCCTTTATGGGTTACTGGTGTTTTCGTGACCTTTTTATTTAATTGATCCTAGCATATAAATAATTTCTATTTGTTAAACTGCGGAAATCGGAGAAACCCGGAGATGCTTACTTCTCCTTCCCAATACACCTGGAATAAATAGTTAATGTGGCATTCATCCTGTATAAGAATAGGAAATGCCTCCGTCAAATAACACCAGAATATAAATAAATTACTTCTTATCGTTTGATCCCCTGACAGTTTTAACAAAAATTATTTTATAAAGAAAATATTCAGCCTGTCTCAATTTTTTCGTTTTGTATTAAACCTTTATGTTTTTACTGAGTTTTGGTACTTTCCTTTATATTTTTTCCTATTTTTATTCATTATATCTTAAAAATATAAATGATTATTATCTGTAAACAAATTACAGGCTTTACTTCAATCTATTTTTCTCATAATCTTTTCTCGGGTCTTTTTTTACTCTCTTGCCGCCGATTTCGAAAACTTTGCCAGCTGCACTTCAATATCCTAACCCAGCTCACCGCATTTACTNNCAATGTACTGTTATTCTGGAAAGTTTTCTTTTAGTTAGCCTGAGGGCACTTTCATTAAAGTCCCTCCACTATTTTGGCTATCTTTAAAGGCTTCCTGAAGAGCAAAACTCAGAACTAACTGCTTGTCTTTTTAAGGTTTTAATTATATATTTATATAATTGAAAAATTTTAGATTCATATAACTGGAAAATTTTAGATATATAATTTGAAAAGTTATCTGAAAACGTAATTCTCTAACTTCTTACTATTGAAAAGAATGATTATTTATACTTCTCTTTCAGGACAAATATTCTTCTACAAAGGAGAATTACCGGATTTCCGTATGTGTTTTGAACTGTAAAGGATAAAAACTCCTGCTTTGCATATGAGAAACAAATGTAAAAAACCTAACATTGCCCCCTTATAGAATCAAAAATAAGCGATTAGAGGTTTTTAAGTATCGAAGTGCTGACGTCTGGCAGATAGACGGCTCTGGATTGAGGAACCAATTTCCCGGCTTAAGAAAATCGCTTAAAAGCAGAGGAATTTACTTAAGCCGGATATCTTAAACAGGGCAGGTTTCTGTATAGTCTTACAGGTTTTTTACGGCTGTTTTCATTTTAGGGAAGTCCGCAAAAACCTTCAGTAAAGGGCAAATAGCCTGAATACTTACTTAGTGGCTGATTAATAAAGCCGGTCAATCAGGAGCTCCCATACTCCGGACCGGGTTTTTTAAGATATACTTACTTGTCCTTTATTGCCGAATTTATAGCTATTTCAGCTATATTAGACCCAAGATCTCCTATTCTTGCGAGACTCTCTACTATAGTCCCGAGAGATATCATTGTTTCATGGGATTCAAGTTTGAGAATTGATAAATGCAGTTCCGTTACATGCGGATGCATGCTGTCTATACTGTCTATTACCTGGTTTGCAAGACAGGTGTCGGAATTATAAAGGGCGTCCACCGCCTGCCCTACCAGTTCCATGTACGTATTGCTAAGATCTTCTATGACTTCCATTACATCTTCCCTGACAGGCTCCTGAATTTTTGATGCAACGTTTGCTATTCTCTGCGAGTGGTCCGCAATTCTTTCAATAGGACCTGCTGCCATTCTGAANNAGTCCGGCATTCTTCCTCCGCAGAGGACGGAACGAAATTGTTTGGAGATGAGGAGGCATAACCTATCAACTTCGTCATCCCTCTGGCTGACATCGAGAGCTAGGTCATGATCGGCGGTTTTAAGGGCTCTGATAGCATCTTTTTGCATGGAGCCTGTAATTAAAAACATTCTGTGTATGCCTTTTTTGATATGTAGCTCATTGGGATTAAGAAGGTCCTGAATGACCAGGCAGTTTGAACTTTCCTCGATAATTTCAGGTCCGATCAGTTTGTAGCAGACTTTACGAATTACCTGTTTTTGTTCGGCAAGTATTCTTTTTGAAGTAAACTCTATCCTGTCATAGCCATAGAGGTATGCAGCGATGATATCCCTTTCAAGGGCTGTTGCCCCGTAACCGGTCACATCGATTCTTTTTGTTTTTATTGCGCGCCCTTCAAGAATAGGGTCAATTAGCAGTTTTCCGTCTGGCTGGGACTGGATGGATACTCTGGTCCCGGTTTCAATTCCTACTTTTTCTGCCCACTGTTTCGGCAGGGAAATGATGTAAGTCGATCCACCTGTCTGCTGTACTTTTCTGGTCTCTATAAGGATTCCCCATTTTGTTTTGATCAGGCCTTGCCTGGAATTGGATGAGGGTAATGAAGTTAATGAAGTTAACAAAGTTAACGAAGTTAATGAAATTGGTGAATTTAAATGGAAATTAAATAAAAGTCAAATGGAAATCAAATGGAATAAAATGATTCTTGTTAAATATTTACTATTTATAGAGTGTAGATCAGGAAATAATGTATATACTATTCTGCGTTACTATTTATATTCAGAG
>DUIO01000344.1 GCA_013330315.1 Methanosarcina sp.
TTAATGGTCCTTTTAATGGTCCTGGATTCATAATCTAATAGTCTAAGGTTTTTCAGACTATTATTGAATTTTCTGCCCTCAACTCCGTTCAGCACGCTCAGGAGGGTTTCCCTGTTTATCCTGCATCAATTGCTTCTCTGCCCCATATGCGCAGATCGATTTATATCCGTCCTTTTCAATAATGAAACTGAGAAGTTCGACTATAGCCGGTTCGTCATCTACGATTAAAATCCGGGGTGATGAATTTGCAGCTCTCGTGCCCTTTACTTTCTGCAGGCTGGATAGAAGGCATTCTTTTTCAACGGGCTTGATAAGGTGATCAAATGCGCCCCATGGAATGCTGTAGTTTTTGCCCTCGTCCATGAAAATGACCAGAATAGGAATATCGGCTGTTGCATAGTCTTTTTTCAGGTCTTTGAGAACATTCCATCCGGCGGCTCCCAGCAGCAGTATATCAAGACTGATTATTGAAGGTTTCAATTTAAGGGCGAGCAGGAGAGCTTCCTTTCCGCTAGGAGCCAAAGGCAACCCTGTAATCCTGCTTCGGAAAGTGTAATTGTAAGGAGCTCCCTTGCCATATCGTCGTCTTAGACAACCAGCACAAGGCTCTTATTTTCAGAAACTTCCGAGGGCTCTATGATTTTGGCATTTCGGTTTCTTCAGGCGTTCCTGCCTTCAAGCTGTTTTCCTTCACTGATTTTTCATTTGCCAGTCGGAAAGTTTTTTCTGAGATTTCTAAAGTGTTTGCATGTTCTTCGTTTACGCCTTTTTCCGGGGTTTTCCTCCATTTTAAGGGTAATTCAAATGTAAAGCTTGAACCTTTTTCGATTTTGCTTTCGACCCAAACCCGACCCCCGTGGAGATCTACGAATTTCTTGATCAGGGCCAGTCCGAGACCCGTGTCTTAGTACTGACGGTTAATAATGGAATCTACTTGCCTGAATGGCTTGAAAAGGAGTGCCTTTCCTTTGATATCTCTATCATTAAAAGTTCAGGCTCCAGTTTGCATTTAACTATGATATCTTTTTTGAGAGCAAGAGCTGAGGTTACGGCTCTGGTGTCATTAAACACTTCGGATACTGAGAACATCTCAAAGTTCCGGTTCTATTTTGCCTGCTTCAATCTTGGAGTGGTCAAGAATATTGTTTATAAGGGTAAGGAGATGCTCCCCGCTATTGTCTATATTATTGAGAAATTTTCTGTTCTGTTCGTTAAACTCTCCGCCCATCCCGCTGAGCATTATGTCCGAAAACCCTATAATCGCAGTCAGAGGAGTTTTCAGCTCATGACTCATGTTTGTCAGAAACTCACTTTTGGCGCGGTTAGCACTTTCAGCAGCAATTTTTGCCTGTAACAGCTCCTCTTCGGCTTTTTACTTTCCGAGAGATCGATAAAACTCTCAATGGGTAACCTCGACATTAATAATAGCCCTTTCACATTTCTGAATCTTCATTTCAAAACATGCAGCTCCTTTTTCAAAAGTGGTTTTCAGGGCTTTATTTAAATAAGTCTCACTATTTATATAAATAAATATATTAATATTGTAATGAGTTGCTAACAAAACCCGAATATCCTGCAATTAACACAATAACCGGACGATGAAGTACAATAATTAATGCAATGATTAGTAGAATAATCACTAAAATACTCACTAAAATGATCTGCGGAAAATACAATATTGACGGAAAAAACACAAATAAAAAAGTTACAATACCCTGGGATTTAGTAAAATTCCATTTATCTTACTGCCTGTGCTTTGTATTATTTTTCTTATATTGTTTATTCAGTTTACCATCCATTTTTTATGCGAGAAGCACATTTACGTTTCAACCTTAAAAAAGGAAATCTTTTCCTCGGCTCTTGAAAAAGGTTGACTTTTTAAGAGAGGAGGGAACCCTATACCAGAGCATCTGAATTATGCCGGTCCTTTTTTTATGATTTTCAGAAGCTTTCATATCTCGAAAGCCGGCTAATGAGTTTCTCTATTCCCTTAAATTTTGCTGCCTGAAAAAACTGATTACCTGAAGAAATACTGCTGATCATTATGTCTGCCAAAACACCTGCTATAAATTTCACCTGCAATCCTCCGGAAATCCTTTCTCCGGTGGGCGATCAGGAATCCCTGCTTGGAGCAATTAAAGGAGGAACCGATGCTGTCTACCTCGGAGTCGGCGAATTTAATGCCTGCCAGGGAGCTAAAAATTTTACCATTGATGACCTTGAAGCTGCAATTGACTTTGCCCATTCTCATGGAGTCCTTGTTTACCTTGCCCTTAATATTCCGATTAAGCAGAAAGAACTGCAGCATGCCCTTGATATTGTGGACCGTGCCTACGCGCTCGGAATCGATGCAATTATTCTCCAGGACCTCGGGCTCCTCAGGCTTTTAAACGAAATCTATCCCGACCTGGACCTCCATGCAAGCACGCAGATGACTATCCACAATAAAGAAGGGGTGGACTTTGCAGCAGGACTGGGAGCAAAAAGAGTCATAGTTTCCAGGGAACTTACAACCGACGAAGTAAAGGATATAGTGGACCGCTCCGGAGTGGACATTGAAGTCTTTGTCCACGGAGCTCTTTGCTATTCTTACTCCGGAAAGTGCCTCTTTAGCAGTTTCCTGCACGACAGGAGTGCAAACAGGGGAGCATGTGCCCAGCCTTGCAGACGCAGGTACAGGTTTCTGGTAAACGGCAGGGAAATTGACGAAAGGCATGTAGGGGGCAGTTATCCAATAAGTTGTGCCGAACTTTCAACTCTCACAGGGCTTGAGGATATTATAAAAACCGGAGTTGTAAGTCTTAAAATCGAAGGCAGGATGAAAAAGCCCGAGTACGTGACTGCGAGTGCTGCAGCCTATAAAGCCGCAGTTGAAAAGATCTGCACTCCCGGAGAAAATCCGACCGAAAAAGAGCTTGAAGCAAGAGAAGCCGAGCTTGCGAAACTCTTTTACAGGGGTTTTACGAGAGGCTTCATACTAGGGGAAAAAGGCGTATCTCATCCCAAATACAGTTCAAATTACGGGGCATTACTTGGAAAAGTCCTTGATATTTCCCGCTCAAAAGGGAACACAAAACTCACTGTCCGGCTGGAGGAAGGCATTCAGGTAAAAGACGGCATAAGCATCTTTACACGGGAAAGGATGCTTGGCTCTGCAGTAACCGGCATAGTAACTATCTCAGGCGAGCATGTGAAAAGCGCAAAAAAAGGCGAAAAAGTAGGGCTTGAGATCAGTTCAAAGACAGGCAGAGCAGTCCAGAGGGGAGATGAGCTCTACCTTACAACAGATACGCAGCTTCTTGATACCCTCCAGAAAACAAAACTGAAAACCATCCCCGTAAACCTGAAGGTAAAAGCCAGGAAAGGGGAAAAATTCACGGTTGAGATTAAAGAAGAAAATGGAAACGGCAGCAAAATAGAAGAATTCCGGCATGCAGAGTTTGCAGACGAGTATGTCGTCCAGGAAGCCGAGAAAGCCCCAACTACTGAAGAGCAGATAAGAAAAGCAATGGAAAGCCTTGGTGATACTCCTTTCGAAGCTGCCGCCGTTGAAATAGAAGCTGACGAAAATATCTTTATTCCGGTAGGTGTGCTGAAAAATACGAGGCGGAAAGCGGCCGAGCTTCTTCTGGAAAAAAATTTGAAAGCAAATAAACAGAAGCAAAAATATCCTGACCTTGAGGGTCTCAACCACCTTTGCTCTTTAGAAGGCAATGCAGACAATAAAAATGAAGCTGGGATGGAAAGGATAACAGCAGGGCTGAAGAAAGGGCTGAAAGATACAACTCCAAAGAAACTCCTTCTGAGCGTTGAGGTGCAGAATATTCCTTCTCTCTTACAGGCAGCCTCAGCAGGAGCTGATATTGCTTATATTCCGATTTCTTTGTTTGAAGTACTGATGTCTCCTAACAGTACTGACAGACTTGAAGATTTGAAAGCAGAAAAAACCGAGCTGGTTTTCAGGATTCCCAGAATTACACATGATTGGGAACTGGAGGAATTAAAACCCCTGCTGGAAAAAGTAAGGGACGCCGGCTTCACAGTAGCGTGTTCAAGCCTCGGAGCATCACAGCTTGCGAAAAAGCTTTCCATACCCTTTGTTGCCCAGAAAGACCTCAATATCTTCAACGCTTTTACCGCCAGCGCCTTCTATCAGGCAGGAGCGTACCGGGCAACTCTTTCAAGTGAACTGAACCTGAGCGAAATAAAGAATGTGTGCGAAACCCTCCAGGCCTGCGGGAATTCAGGCCAGACAGAGATCCTGGTTTACGGCAGAGAACTGATGCTCATCACGGAAAACGACCTCTTAAAGCCCCTTATCGACCGGAAGATCGTAAGAAAAGAAAGTGAAGTACTCCTTGTTGACCAGAGCGGCTCCGAGTTTCCTGTCCAGCGCCTCGGCACGCGGACCCTGATCTATAATTCAAAGGTACTTGATATGCTGAAATACGTCAGGAATATAAATGGGTACGGAGTCGATGTGCTCAGGCTTGACCTTTCACTCAATTCCAATGCCGAGGTAAAAGAGATTACCGAAGCTTATAAACAGGCAATTGCAGGAAAAGAGATAAAATTGAAGCCTGAAAGAGGAATTGAATATAATACGGGGCATTATTTTAAGGGGGTGTGAGTTAAAGCAACCACACTTCAGTCTTTTATTTTTTATGGGTCTGGTTATGATAAAAGAATACGTGAGCTGATTTGGAATTTAAATTATAAATTCTAACCAGGCAACGTCGTTAACTATACTTGGTCTGTCTTGTCCCACTCGACGCGAGAGAACGGCTTTTCCCAAAAAGTAAAAAAAGAAAAGCTTAAAGTAATCACCATGGGAAGAAACAGCCTATGTGCAATAAATAAGCGGTAAAACGTGAACTGGATCAAATAAAGACTGTTTAATACACTGAGAAATAATTTTCCATTATGTTCAATTATTGGGAATTCTGAATATTTTATGTCTTCTCTTTCTACTTTTTGGGCCGAGCTGCCAGATTGGCTGGCGGCGGCTTCCTGTAATATTTTGACTCAAAATCCCGGTCTCAGAGGGTCAGGAGAAGTATTAATTCTCCTTAACCCAGGGCCTTTCTGATTTTTCCCATTTTGGTAAGGGTCGAGCATACGAGCTGTGAGACTTCTTCGTCCATGAAGTTCCCGTCCTTTACTGCTTGCAGGAGGTCAGGCTGCATCATTTCAAGAAGGATGCGGTACGAAGGTTCGGGTTTGACTTTAAGGCTGAAAATATCTTGCAGGATCTCAATGTCTTTACGGACTTCTTTCTGGCAGGCTTCCGGGAGAAAGCGGGAAGCCACGTTCAGGTCCAGGTAGCCGGATGCAAAGCTCAGGTCGCTGCCAAGGGAAGGGAAATATTTCTTAAGCAGCCTTTCACAGGTTTCCTCACCAAGTTTTTCCCTGGCTTCTTCCAGAGCAGTGCCTGTGCCTATGAATTCAGGAGGCAGACCTATGGAATAAAGGGCGCCGGTGAACTTTATAGCCCTTGGAAGGTTCAGGTCTTCTGCAGGCATGCTGACTTTGAGGTCTTTTCCTATATCGCTGCGGCAGAGGCTTACCAGGCCCGAGATATCTGGAGCATTTCTTGAATAGCCGCCGCTTCCTTTATGCATCAGACGGTCCCGCTGCTGGGGAAGGAGACCTGCAAGCTGGTTTATGGTAGGGGACAGTTCCCGGATAATGCGGCAGTACTTTGCCCCGAAAATTCCTATAAGGTTTACAATCTCCTCTCTTTCTTCGCTGGAAAAGATGTTTGGAGATTCCGGAAGCCTTGCTTCTGCAAAACGGACCAGGGCTTCAGCTTCTCCTTTTGCATGGCTGTACCTGACAGCTGACTGCAGGGTGATTGTACTTATGCCTCTGTATTCTCTGAAAAAGTTTTCCGCGTTTTTCAGGTTCAGGTTTCCTCTGAAAGGCAGAGTCCCCGCCCCGAATATGATGCCTGTGCTGGTATCGAGTTCTGAGTTCAGTTCTGAAATTCCGCTTATGGCATATTTGCATGAGAGCGTGCTTGCCACGTGCCCGAAAGAGAGAGCAGAATCTGATTTGCCCAGGAATACCCTGAATTTTTCGGGTGCTGTCCCGAAGCGTTCTTCCCATGAGAGTATTGTACTTTTTGCCAGTTCCTTTGCATGCAACAGAGCAGGAGCATCCTCTATAAGGGGGATTATACGCGGAGCATCCATTGCAACTCCGAACTCCTTTTTTGCAAGCTCGCCGACATCTACCATGTGCTGCTGGGCATCCAGAATCTCACCTACAGTTCCTGTCATGGGGTGCACGAATTCGTTAATCGCCTGCACATCCGAATACTCAAGGGCTTCGTAATTGGCTTCGGCGATAGACATCATGACCATAAGCTGCCTGAATCGGTTTTCCTGAACTGCGCTTGGAGCCCGCGGAGTAATAATAATGTCTTTTCCGGGAATCAGGTCTGTTTCTTCTATGAATTTTGATACTATCTGGACATTCTGGTGATAGGGTGTTGCTTTCCCTTCATAATCCGGCATGTATTCGTCACAGCCGAATACTACTGCGGCTTCGATAGCTTCCCCGGGTTCTTCCTGCGTGGAAATGTACTTTGATGCAGAGTCCGGGTGCTGTGTGCACATTACTTTAGGATAGGTTGCTTTCTTGCTCATGAAACTGGACCCTCATATTTGATAGAGAAAATTTTTGGACTCCTCTAATTTCTGATTTTTAAATTCTGTTTTCTTCTGTAGGCTGCCAGATTAATTGTTTTATTTGTTGTTCGGGATATATTGTTAACCTCTTGATAAAATCAAACTAACAGCGGTAAAGAACGTTTACTCGGTGATAAATGTTTTCGTTGACAATAAGTTGACGTTAATTACTAACCAATTATCTAACCAAATGTCCTTTAAGTGCTGACGAGAATCTCAACAACAGTCCGGATACGGATGTGAAGGGGGGCAGGAAAGTACTTCTGAAACTTCCGGGCGACAAATAAGGAAATCCCGGAGACCGAAAAGCAACTTATGGAAAAGCAAAAAAGCAGACTCGATAAAAAGATGAGGAGATGCATAATATTAATTTTCATTCTCTTTTCATCTCATTTTATCAAGTGTTGAAAAGAAGATTATAGCGCATCTTTATAGCGCATCTGATGAAATTTAACCCTCGTTTCCAGGCGCAGGAATAATCCCCAGCTGTTGCATCAGGCCAAAAAGGTTAGCCTCAGCCCATATTTCAATAATCTTACCGTCCTCAATGCGGAAGATCTCTATGCCAGTCAGGGTTATCGGCTTACCTGTAGCCGGTAAATCCATGAAATTGCCTTTATGTACGCCGCGAGCTGTAAAGCGAGCAACTACTTTGTCACCCTCGGCAACCATGTCTTCAATTGTGACACTGAGGTGCTCGAATGCTTCTCTGCATGTAGTAATCACTTCGTGTATCCCCTTGATTCCTGGAGATGCAGGAAGTGGGCCATGTATAGAGAAATCAGGTGACAGCAACGTGTCAGCGATACTTAGATTTCCCTTGGAAGGTCCTTCTTCAAAGAACTGGTGAACTATTGCTTTGTTTTCTTCTGTAGACATGTTTTCCTCATTTGTGTTTTTTCTGACCTGTTTTTGGTTTTTTATTAGATATTATCCGTTTCTTTATTGCTATCTTCTAGAGTAAATGACTCCATTTTTAGACCATTTTAATAACTGTTTTCCACTTGCTCTCATTTACAGCAGCCGTGTAGGTTTAGTTTGCCTTGGTGCTTTTACGACCAGTACCCTGAAAATTTCATTTCCCGGATTCAGGAGGCTGTGAGGAATGTTTGCAGGGCTATCAATCAACATGTCCCTGCTGACTTCCTGTTGTTCGTCGCCAATTTCAACAACACCTTTTCCCTCAAGAATGTAGAAAAAGACGTCTGTAGGAGTGCTGTGCTTTTTTATAGACTCACCTGGCTTGAGCTCTATTTGTGCTGCATGGGCATGTTCCGTGTCATAGAGCACCCTGACGCTCACATTATTAGGGTTCGGCTTTTCAGGTACAGATTTAACATCAACAATTTTCATCTCGTTCTCTCCTTTTGACAACAATTTTTGTACTTTTTAGCATTATATCGGTAGATTTTATGCAAGTTGATTTAAGAATTATTTTATTGACCACTCTTTATATTCCATATTCCATTCTGAAACCCCGTATATAGCCATTATACTCAGTTTGCAACCTGCAACCGGTATATCAACATTAAATATCGAGACCGGAGGACATGGTAGCTATCAAAAAGAAATTTCAGGTCCCTGGGCAGTTTATGGCTCTCACTGCTGGAGATTGCAGAAAAATAAGCAGGAGTGTATGTAAAGAAAGATGAATTTGCTTCAGAAAGATTTGCTTCAGAAAGTGAATTTGCTTCAGAAAGATGAATTTGCTTCAAAAAGTGAGATTCTGGAGCACTATCAATGATAGTTAAGAGTTCAAAAGAGGTACTAAACTTTTTACCCGCATATAAAGAAGGAACGACTTTTCAAAGGATAATGCTCATCTTGCTCAGAAGATGAGGAAGGGTTAGTGAAATCCTTTGAAATATAGTCTTTGAGAATAGAAGCAGGCTGTATGAAGAGTTCCATAGACTATTTCGCAGTCAGAAAGGGACCGAAGTGAGATCCAGATAAATTATTCATCTTAGATTTTTTCTCTCAAATCAAACTTCTTTCCTGTTTTCCACATTTCTTCGAATTCTTTCCGAAGGTTTTTGGCAAGATCAGCATCCCAGATTTTCACAACTGAAATAAGCCTGTCTCTGTCAAGCGGATGAGGTTGAAGCAATATCACCAGGTTATTGTCAACTATCCCAAAATAGGAACTGGTGTTTTTGACAGCTTTTATTTCCAGGTTTTTTTTCAGGGTTTCTACAATTTTCTCATCTTTTCTTTCCAGAAAAGAAACAAAGTTATTAAACTGTGGGGAAACCAGCATTTTGACTTTGACTCCTCGTTCAAGGGATCTCACAAATTCATCAAATATAATTGTCAATACAGGCATTCCCAGAGAGTGGGGAACGGTACATATCGATTCCTTCGCTTCGCTGAAGAGAGAAACTACGACTTTTTTAATTTCAGTTTCAGTGACTGCAGTTGCCCAGAAAATCTCATCTTTCGTTTTAAGAGATGGGGTAAGCATTAATAACTTTTTTAATTCATCAGTTTTGATCTTAAAAGCTTCAAGCTCTTTCTCGACATCAGATTCCTTCTTTCTTAAAAGCTTGTCCAGAGCAATATCTGGCTTGACTCCCCTGAACTTTTTGGGTCTTGAACGCTGGACTTCAACAAAACCCATTTCTACAAGGGAAGCGAGGATGCTGTAAATTTTACCATAAGGTACCTCTGCATCCTTATGGATAGTGCTTGCTTCAGAAGCGCCTAATTTTAGAAGAGAGAGGTAGACAGCTGATTCATATGCACTCAGTCCTATTTCCTTCAGAAGCTTTTTTTTTGCATATTAAAATTTAGACCCTGATGCCTTAAAGTAGTTTCGAAAAGAACTCATTAATTGTGTATTGTCAACTACCCCACGCTAAGGCTGTGAGGCTTGCGCTTCTACGTCTTAGTTTCCTGAGCAGAGCACTCTAGGCATGCAGAACGTCAAAATTGTTATTAAATAGGAATTGAGACGGACCATGAATATCCTGTCCTTTAAAGCTTCTGGTAATTTATAAAAGACGGGACGGCCCTCCGCAATTTTTCTTTTTTACCCTCTAAATGATAATTTTCCAGTACCTACTTCGAAACTGTCTACTATATATGAGATTTTATCACATAGAAATTGGTATCATTATGATATTGATATCAAAAGAATATCTTACTTAATAGCTACAATATCAACAAGATACTTTGCTTAAGGGCTATAAAGGACAGGAAAGCTACAGAAAACATTAAAATAAAATGAAAACTGAAATTCAACTCTCTAAGTAAATTTGAGGTGGAATAGTATGTTCTGTAATCAATGCCAAGAAACACTTAACGTAAAAGGTTGCACCAAAAATGGAGTATGCGGCAAAAAAGGAGAAGTCGCAGATCTCCAGGACCGCCTTATCTATGTCCTTAAAAGCATTTCTTTCTATAACCTTAAGGCGAGAGAATCTGGTCTTAATGAAGAAGCAACTGACAGATTCGTACTTGATAGTTTCTTTGCCACTCTTACAAACACAAACTTTGACAAACAGGCAATTGAATCCTATATAGAGAAAGGATTTGAGGTCCGGGACGCCATTAAGGCAAAACTGCCTGCAGGAACGTTGCCTGCAGAAGAGGCCCTGCCTGCTGTAGCAAAGGTCACCCCTGACAGTATAAAGGAAATGGATGTTGCCGTTCATTCCACGCATAATGAGGACATCCGGTCTCTGAGAGAGTTGCTAACATATGGGATGAAGGGGCTGGCCGCATATGCACATCACGCTTATATCCTGGGGTACAGAGACGAAGCAATTTTTGAATTCATAGAAAAAGGGCTCGTTTCTACAACAGATGACAGCCTGGGTGCGGAAGATCTTACAGGTCTTGTTCTTGAATGCGGGCAAAAAGGAGTATCTGTCCTTGCTCTGCTTGATAAAGCAAACACCGAAACCTATGGTAACCCGGAGCCGACAGCAGTTAATATAGGTGTAAGGGAAAATCCGGGAATTCTTATTAGTGGGCACGACCTGAGGGACCTCGAACAACTCCTTGAGCAGACAAAAGGAACGGGAATCGATGTCTACACTCATGGAGAAATGCTGCCTGCAAACTCATACCCTGCTTTCAAGAAGTACGAAAACTTTGCAGGCAATTACGGAAACGCCTGGTGGAGGCAGAACGAGGAGTTCGAAAAGTTTAACGGACCAATCCTCATGACCACAAACTGCATAATCCCCCCACGAGACTCGTACAAAAACAGGATCTACACAACAGGGGTCGTCGGTTTCGAGGGGCTTTCGCATATCTCCGAAAAAGAAGACGGTACAAAGGACTTCACCCCGCTTATTGAACAGGCAAAGACGAGCAAGCCTCCTGAGCAGCTGGAAAGCGGGACGATCATCGGAGGCTTTGCGCACGAAGCAGCCCTCTCGGTTGCGGATAAGAAGATAGATGCCGTAAAATCCGGAAAGATCAGCAGGTTCATGGTCATGGCAGGCTGCGACGGCAGGCACAAGGAAAGGGCATACTATACCGAGTTTGCAAAAGCCCTTCCAAAAGACACAGTAATCCTGACTGCGGGCTGCGCAAAATACCGCTACAACAAACTCGACCTTGGCGACATAGGAGGAATCCCGAGAGTTATAGATGCGGGACAGTGTAATGACTCTTACTCGCTTGTGGTAATAGCCCAGAAGCTTGCTGAAGCCTTTGGCCTTAAGGACATAAATGAGCTGCCTGTCTCTTACAATATCGCATGGTACGAACAAAA
>DUIO01000108.1 GCA_013330315.1 Methanosarcina sp.
CTGATTAAAAGGCTGATTAAAAGGCTGATTAAAAGGCTGATTTTATAGCAGTTAATTTATTTCATTCTACCTTATTTTATATTTAACTATTTTTAATTCATCAGACACGTTACTATTTCAATTATGTTTTGGAATTTTGCGGCTGTCCTGTTACTTCAATGATTTACTTGATACTTCTTCAATCTGAGATGTTTTTACTTTATTCTGCAAACTTTATGGGTAATAATCTATAGCGTATACAATACTTTCTACAAATCTGTATTAAAAATTTATAAATGATATTATAGAAAATAATCCATTTTTTTATCCTGATTATCATGTAGAACCCTCACAGTTAAACAAAAAAGTAACAAATAAGGGCAAGATTTCAAGGCATATTAATGCTTTATTTCACGTTAAAGATTAATATGTGTAAAATTTTGAGTTGTTCTGATTTTACATTGCTGTACATTATAGGGGCTAGATACATTCTAATTTTCTTTATCAAAATTCAGCAAATAAATTATATAAGTTGAAGGTTATACACGTAATTATTATTTTGAAATGCAGCCGCAAAAGTCAAGAAAAATGGCACTCAAGATGATGGAAATTGAACACTTTAAACAAACCAAAAGTCCTCATCGTTGATGATGAAAAGGACCAGGTGGAATTATTATGTTTACAGCTTGAGGACGAGTATCTTCCAATCCCTGCATATTCAGGGAAAGAAGCCATTGAACTTGTAAAAGCCGAGCTTCCGGATCTCATATTACTGGACCTCATGATGCCTGAAAACGACGGTTATGAAATTTGCAATATAATCAAGAACGATCCAGATCCTAAATTCATACCCATAATTATCATTTCCGGGTTTTTTGAAAAGCCTAACAAAGCGAAAGTGACCCAGTGCGGAGCTGATGATTTCATTTATAAGCCAATAGATAGGTTTGAGCTTAAAACAAGGGTAAAATCTCTAATCAGGATCAAAAAGGACTATGAAGCCCTGCAGGAAAGTGAGAACAGATACAAACAGCTTTTTAACAATAGCCCTGCCGTCACACTTTTAATAGACCCATCCAGTTACTTTATTGCCGATGCTAACGACCGTGCGTGCGCTTACTATGGATATACATACAGCGAATTAACCGCAAAAAAGATCACAGATATCAGCGTCTTCCCACCTGAAAGGAGCAGAGAAATTATTCGACAGGTTATATCCGAAAAGAGAGGGCACTTCTACTCCTGTCATAAGCTTATTAATGAAGAAATAAGGCATGTAGAGGTATACATTAACACAATTAATGTCAAAGGGAAAGAACTTCTTTTTACAAATGTTTATGACATTACTGCCAGCAAGAAAGCGGAAAGGGCGCTTGCCGAATCCGAAGAAAAATTCAAAAAGGTTGTGGAACTGTCAATTGACGGCATAATTATATGCACGGGCAATGGAGAAATTGTTGACTGCAACGGTTCAGCCTGCAGGATCTTCGGATGCAATAAAGAAGAGATTCCTGGGTTGAATGTAGCTTCTCTCCTGCAGGAGGATTTCATCACAAGCACCCGAGAGATAATAGTAGGGAGGGGCATGGCAGAAGACAGACCTGCAGAGAAGATAAACAAAAGAAAAGACGGGACGTTCTTTCCGGCTGAAGTTGCAACCAGGGTCTTCAAACTTGGCAATGAAGAAAGGCTGATAATTTATATCAGGGACATTACAGAACGTAAAAAAGCTGAAGAGGCATTGAAAGAAAGTGAAGAAAACTTCCGTGCCCTTGTGAACAACACACTCGACGGTATACTGATACTTAATTTTGAAGGTAGGGTTATAGCTGCAAATGCCGCTGTTGGAAAGATGCTGGGCATGGAGCTAGAAAACGTAACAGGAAGGAGCATTGAAGAGTACCTATCTCCTGAGTCAATGTCAGTTGCAATTGAAGACCAGATAAATGTTCTTAATGATAAGGGAGGTTATCTTAGCGTTTATAAGATAACCTCCAATACTGGTGAACCTCTCTGGATTGAAGGGCTTGGTACAAAAATAATCTATAAAGGTCAACCTGCGAATATCGTGGTTATAAGGGATATAACTGCCAGAAAAAAGGCAGAAGAAGCTCTTATAAATGCAAAAATAGATGCTGAAGCAGCGAACCGTACAAAAACCGAGTTTTTAACCAATATGAGCCACGAGCTGAAGACTCCTCTGAACTCTATAATCGGTTTCTCGGACCTGCTAAAAGAAGGGATTGCAGGACCGCTGAATGAAAAGCAAACCCGGTATGTTCGGTTCATTTCTTTAAACGGGAAAAACCTCCTGAATATTATCAATGATATACTTGAATTATCAAAAGCCGAAGCAGGAGAAAAGGAGCTTAACATTGAAGAATTTTCTATCGATGAGTCGATCAATAGAGTTATTTCAGCAGCCCTTCCGCAGGTGCATAAGAAGAATATTAAATTAAGCTACAGCTCAGAAAACAGGACACTATGGATCTCTGCTGATGAAGGTAAGTTCAGGCAGATTATGAACAACTTATTAAGTAATTCTATAAAATTTACACCAGCAGGCGGTTCGGTTGATATTATCTTAAGACAGGAAAGAGACTCTGTCATAATTACCGTTAAAGATACGGGAATAGGAATCCCTGAAGAGAGCCTTGAGAAAATTTTTAAGCCATTTATCCAGCTTGAGTCTTCTCTAAACCGTACTTTTGAAGGAACCGGGCTGGGATTGACCCTGGTTAAAAAATATGTTGAAATGCATGGCGGCACCATATTCGTGGAGAGTAAAATAAGAGAAGGATCTTCTTTTAGGTTTGAACTGCCAGTAAGCCGGCAAAAGATAGTTGCACCTGTCCTGAAAGTATCGGGAAGCCAGAGAAGCAGTAATTGAGACGTGTGGTTAAAGAATTAAAGACTGAAAAATGGTTCATTAATGATAAATATTTT
>DUIO01000214.1 GCA_013330315.1 Methanosarcina sp.
CTCTGCCAAAAAGAGCCCTGGACCTAAAAAACGGTCGGAAATAGCTGATTCTTCAAAGAAAAAATCCTCTCCGCGTTTCGAATATGAAGATGATTACATTTTCTGGTGCAGGAAATGCAACCTCCCTCTTATAGGAGAGGAATGCGGGATCTGCGGCGGTAAAGGGGAAATACTTCACCTTTCACAGCCTGCTGATGTAAGGTTCTGCTCTCCTTACGAACGCGAGGTACTTGCAGGGCAGCTGATTTCGTCATTTGGTTGTGATCCTCTTGGAAACAGGCTCGTTCTTCTGAATAAAATCCCTGGAGAGGATAAAACCGATGAAGTCATTGTAGACGGTTTCGTTTTTGGAGTGCTCAGTTTCGAACTTTCAGAAATGAATTACCTTTTTGAGCCTTCCCTTCAGGGAGCCAAAATCCTTCTCAAAAATGCCGAAGGCAAAAAAGTCGAGCTCAAGAAATCAAACAAACACCTTAATGGGAAAAATGTGCCGGCAGAGCTTATAGGTTCTTTTGCAGGCGACATAAGAGCAGGAGATTTTGTCCTTGTCACTGCTGGCAGCCTTAGTGGATATGGAATTTCTTATATTGGCGGTGCGGATTTTGCTGGCATGAAAAGCCTCTCAGAGTCTACTCAGTCCGAAAATGAGATAAAAATCCTCCGGGTCAGAAAAGTTGACAGCAGCGAGGCATCTTTGCATCCGGAAACTCCGGATTTGAGGGCATGTATAGAAGCTAACAGAAAGCACCTTCAGGCTCTGGGAAAAAATGCAATCAACACCATCCGCGGGATTGTTTCCCGGAATGAGTACCGAAACCTGCCCGTATATGTCTCTTTTAGCGGAGGAAAAGACAGCCTTGTAGTGCTGGATTTAACAAAATCTTCCCTCAAGCAGAGAGAATTTAAGGCTTTCTTCCTGAATACGGGGATTGAGTTCCCAGAAACTGTGGAGTTTGCCCGGAATTTTTGTAGGGAAATGAAAGTCCCGCTTGAAGAAATGAGTTCTGGTTCTGCTTTCTGGGAGCAGGTAGAAAAATTCGGTCCTCCTGCAAAGGACTTCCGCTGGTGCTGTAAGGTTTGCAAACTGGCTTCGGCAGGAGATGTGTNNGGAAAAGGAAGCGGCAACTTCAATTGCTTATCTGACAATAGACGGCAAACGTAAGCATGAATCTTTTTCAAGGGCAAGGATTGCAGCAAGTGAAACAAATCCCTTCGTCCCTGCCCAGCTCAATATCTTCCCTATCCGGGACTGGCGTGCGCTTGAAGTCTGGCTCTATATCCACTGGAGGGGGCTTTCATACAACCCGCTTTATGACACGGGCTTTGAAAGGGTTGGGTGCTGGCTCTGCCCGTCTGCCCTTGCTGCAGAATATGCCAGGGTCAAAGAACTGCATCCGGAAATGCATGCCAGATGGAACGCTTTTCTGCTTGATTGGGCAAAAGTTCGCGGCCTTTCTGAAGAGTTCGTAGAACACGGGTTCTGGCGCTGGAAGAAACTTCCTCCAAAAATGCTCAGACTGGCAGATGAGCTCGGGATTTCTATCCTCGCTAAAGAAAAAGCTGAAGACTTTGAAATCGAGGTTGTTTCAGGAATTTCTCCCTGTAGAGCCGGAGGCTTTTCTGTTGAAGCAGGGATTAAAGGCATCAGAGAAAAAGAAGCCGCAGATTTCATTAACGTGCTCGGGAAGACTGTTTATGCAGAAGAACTTGGCATGCTGCTGGTAAAAACCGGAACAGGAACTGTGAAGTTTTTCTCAAACGGAAACCTGCTTGTAAGCTCGGAAACAAAAGAACGAGCTATCCAGCTTTTTAAGGAAACGGCAAAACAGTTTGTAAGGCTTTCAAAATGTACAGGCTGCGGGATCTGTGAGAAAGCCTGTCCTGTCAAGGCAGTATCAATTAAAGAAGGAAAACCTCAGATAAGTGAAACCTGTATAAGCTGTGGAAAGTGCACTGAATCCTGTGTGGTAACCAGGTATTTTGATAAAATTATGCCCGGACTGGATAAAAAACTGAAGGTCTGAATAGAAAAAGTGAACATTCGAATAGAAAATAAAAAATAGAAAATATGAACATTCAGTATCTTTAGGCTATCAGGAATTATCGAAAGATATTATCCTGAGCGGTCTGAATGAAATTTTCAGTTTTTAATCAAATTTCTTTTTGACTTATTCTGGCAGGCTGCTAACACAAGTTGCTAATGTAAATCTGTTAAGAGCATTCTCCTTTTATTCGCTTGATTGCTCCTCTTTTTGATGTAGATCCAATTGTTCCCCATCTGACGCCTCTTTCTCGTTTTTTAATCTTTGAATTACATTTTCTGTTAATGTTGTGATTTTATCACATTCAGACTCTTTAAGCTCAGATTCCTTTACCATCTCTATTATTCTCTCAAATTTACTTGCGATATGATATAACGAATAGGGATACTCTTCCTGTATACGGATCAAACACTCCATCTGCTGATAGAGTGTACCATAGTTTACAAGGTTGCATTTCAGAGATAGAACTGCTAAATTATAAAGCGAGTTAGAGGTAACTGTTGCCGCCCAATTTAAGCATTCTCTAGCTTTCTGATCTTTGCTATCTTCTGAATGTCTTGAATTATAAACTAGGGAGTCTCCTATTGTAACCAAAGAATGTATAAATATCTCATTTAAAGAAAATTTATCTCGGAAGTGAATCGACACTATTCCAAAGTTTTCAAAGCAATGAATTATCATAGTAAAGGGTTTTATTGTTTCATCGGATGGTGAATTTAATGCGTACTCTAGAATAGGGTTAGTGAGTTCTTTCAATAACTCCGGCACTTTATAATATGCTTTTTCAGAATTATTAAAAACGCCAACTTTAAACAATTTTAATGTATTATCCTTAAAATACGCATCTTCTACATCACTAAGATAAAGGCATTTTATGTCTTATCTTTCTTTATCGTTAATTATTAATGTCTTTTCTTCGTAAACTATGTCATTCAAGTATACTGTATAACTAAAGTCTTCCGTATCCTTAAAGTTCATTGTTTCTTCAAAATCAGAACTACTGAGCCTTAACCCCTTAGCTAAATAATCACTATACTCTTTATTTAAAAATTCGCGCCGTCTTTTGTAATCCATATCCCAATCAAACATATAACCAAACTGTAAAATCCCTATTGAGTATAGGGATTTAATTATATTTTCCATTAAGGGATAGGTTTGCTCTTTTTTTACAGCTTCTAGTCCAAGGTATCTTATATCTTCACCAATATGTCTTGATTCAGTACCATTTTTAAGAATTCTTTCAATAGCTTCTAGAGATTTAAGACACTGTTGTGTTGCATTTAAAAGGTTATTCTTAATAGACTCCCTGCCAATTGTATACACATAAGAGGAAATATCTCTAATTGCGAGTTCTTCTTTATCTTTTAATGCTTCTAATACGTCTTCTGTTGTTTCGTACGTATCATATCTTAATTTAATATATTCGTAATACTCAACAACCTTATTTCGTTTCTCACCTGAGAGTTCCTTTGAATGGCTATCTACCTTGGATGCTAAATTTTCTAGACACTCTACTATTTGTTTAGTTAAGGGTTCAAATTCCTCTCCTTTTTTCGCAGATTCTTCACCAAGTACTTTTAGATTTTCTATTATATGGAAGGTACTGTGTATGAGGTTGTGATAAATTGCTGCTTCTCCAATATAATTAAAAGTTCTAATAACGACTTTAAATGCAGTTTCTGA